>CBDUBO010000251.1:0-4562 GCA_965365405.1 uncultured Rhodothermales bacterium
GCAGGTCAATGTTGTGCGGCAGCTTGTTGCCGGCGTGGTTGATGAGACGCAGCGAGACGAGGTCGCCCTCACGGACGCGCATCATGGGGCCGGGCGTCTCACCGCCGAACGTCCAGAAGGTGTACTGCACGCCGTCGGCCAGCTCCTTGACGACCTCGATCACCTCGAGGTCGAAGTGCACGTGCGTGGCATAGTCGCGCGTGATGGGCGCGGGGACTTCGGGCGCGTACGTAAGCACGCCCTCTTCACGGCCCCGCACGGGCGGCAGCGCCTCAGTCGCCCTCACGTCCCCGGGCAGAGCCGGCGCGATGCGACCATAGACGCGGGGAGCTACCTCGGCATCAGAGGCGAGCGCCGCCGAGCGCGTCATGCCTGATGCGTCAACGCCGGGGGCCTCGGGTCGGCAGCCCGTCGCGAGCAAGGCTGCGAGCGCGAATGCGGCGGCAGGGCGGTAAAGCAGTTTGAATAGCATGGGTAGAGTAGGTCTGGTTAGAGGCATCCTCTCAGAGCACCTATTGAGTATTTAATACTATTTTGTACTTTATACAAGCAGGATCGCTCCCCCACCTTCATCTTCACTACGTCTCCACGACGTGACTGCGCGTGGGGAGAAATGTACCTTTTATCCGCTTATCCCCGTCTCCGATGATGCTTTCTCGTGCGTGCGAATATGGCCTTCGCGCGGCCTTCTACGTAGCCGCCCGGCAACCCGAGGGCTACCTTCCGATCCGAGGCATCGGCGATGCGCTTGGGATCTCGGTGCCCTTTCTCACCAAGGTACTCCAGCAACTTACACAGGCCGATCTGCTCAGCTCCTCTCGGGGGCCCAGCGGCGGAATCGCCTTCGCACGGCCTCTCGATCAGATCACCCTGTTCGACATCGTGGTCGCCATCGACGGGCCGGGGCTGTTCCGCGATTGCGTTCTGGGCCTGCCCGGCTGCGGATCGCAGCGCCCCTGCCCGCTGCACAACGGATGGGTGATCGAGCGTGAGCGGTTGCGTGCCCTCTTCCGCGAAACCACCCTCGCCGACGTGGCGCAGCGCCTTCGGGAATCGAACCTGCGGCTGGCCGCGCTGCCCGACTTGCTGAACTGAGGCCGGATGGCGGTGCGCTCGGCGACAGAGGCATTGAGGGCCTACACCCTGTGACTACCTTTGCCCCCTGTGCCGGGGCTCCCGGTTCACGCTGCTCCACGCACCCATGCATACTGCCCTCCCCGACCGTTACCTGCGTCAGACGCTGCTGCCTGGCGTGGGGGAGGCAGGGCACCGGCGTTTGCGGGCGGCTTCGGTGCTCGTCGTAGGTGTGGGCGGGCTCGGCTGCCCGGCGGCGCTCTACCTGGCGGCGGCAGGTGTGGGGCGTCTCGTGCTCGTGGACGACGACCGGGTAGAAGTCTCCAACTTACACCGCCAGGTGCTCTACAGACCTGCCGATGCAGGGCAGCTCAAGGTGAACGTGGCAGCCCAGCGGCTGAGTGACCTCAACCCGGATGTGGAGGTCGAAGCACGTGCCGAACGCCTGACGGCGGCCAACGCCCGCACCCTCGTGCGCGCCTGCGACGTGGTCGTCGACGGCTCCGACAACTTCCCGACCCGCTACCTCGTCAGCGACGCCTGCGTGCTCGAAAGCCGGCCCGGTGTGCACGCCTCGGTGCTGCGCTACGAAGCGCAGGTGACCGTGCTGCACCACGGCGGCGGACCGTGCTACAGATGCCTCTACCCCTCCCCACCGCCTGCCGGTCTGCTGCCGGACTGCAACGAGGGAGGGGTGCTCGGGCCCGTGGTGGGCATGGCCGGCCTGCTTCAAGCGACGGAGACGCTCAAGCTCTTGCTGGATGTGGGCAGCACGCTCGCGGGGCGGCTGCTCGTGCTCGACGCCCTCGGCACCACCACGCGAACGCTTGGCTTTACCCGCCGCGACGACTGCCCGTCGTGCGGTGATGCCCCGACGATTCGGGACGTATCAGACCTTTTCTTGCCGGAGGCGTGCGACACGTGGACGGTCGAGCCCGCCGCAGCCCGCGTGTGGCTTGCCTCCGACACCCCGCCGGTGCTGCTCGACGTGCGCAGCCGCGAGGAGCATGAGCAGCAGCACATCGGGGGAAGCGTGGTGCCGCTTGGAGAACTCGACGCTGTAGCCACCTGCACGCTCGACCCCGCCTGCCCGGTGCTCGTGTATTGCCTCAGCGGTGCGCGTTCGGCACGGGCCGCAGCCCTCTTGCGAAAGGCTGGCGTGGCTGCCTACTCGCTCCGAGGGGGAATGCAGGCCTGGCTGCGTATGCCGGCATAACGCACCGCGGCCGTTTTCCCCTGACACGACCCACGAAGTGTCAAGGTCTGTATATAGAGGCTTGCGCGCGAAGCCTCGCCATTGGGTTCGCCGCCGCGTTCAGCCCCTCTGCCACCCTTGCCATGAGTCATTTGCTACCCACGCGTTTCACGCGCCTTGCACGGCGAGCCGCGTGGTCACTTTTCATGCTCGCGTGCGCGGGCGCATCCCCCGCGTCGGCGCAAGACGTACCTGCCGACAGCGCCTCCGCCGCCGCGCCCCGGCGCGTGGGGCTGGCCGTGCAGCAGACGCTGCTGTCCAACTTCGTCGTCAACCGCTTCAACGCCTGGGCGTTGAGCGAGCCGTGGGCGCGCGACGTGGACTTCGAGACGTGGAACCGCAACATGCGCCTGGGCTGGGAATGGGACGAGGATGCCTTCGCCACCAACATGTTCGGCCACCCCTACCAGGGCGCGTCGTACTTCAACGCGGGCCGCGCCAATGGCCTGTCGTACTGGGAGTCTGTGCCCCTCACCGTGTTCGGCTCGTGGACGTGGGAGCACTTCGGCGAGACGTTCCGCCCGTCGCTCAACGACTTCTTCATGACCACTTTTGGCGGCGTCTCGGTGGGCGAGATGACGCACCGCGTGGCCGCCACCATCCGCGACGATGAGAGCCGGGGGGCCGAGCGGCTCGCGCGCGAGATCGTCGCGCTCGCCGTCAACCCGACGGGCGGCTTCAACCGGCTTTTCCGGGGCCAGTGGACGCGCGTGGGGCCCAACCCGCCCGAGCACGACCCCGGCGCGTTCGCCTACAGCTACCGCGCCGGCGTCCGCAACGTGCGCGAAGATTCGTCGGGCGTGCGCGACCTGGCCCCGACGCTGCTCATCGATGTGGCCTATGGCGATCCTTTCGACAGGCCCTACCGGGAGCCGTTCGACGTGTTTTCCGCCCACGTGCAGGTAAGCACCACCGGCGGTGGCCTCAACGCGCTGCAAACGTCGGGCAGGCTCTACCAGGCCGGGCTGCCGTCGTGGAGCCGCCACAACGCGCACGCCTTCTCGGTCGATCACCGTTTCGATTACCTGAGCAACCCTGTTTACCGCTACGGCGCGCAGCACGTCGAGGCGGGCATCCTCTCGCGCTATCCGCTGGCCCGCGGCTTCAGCCTGCGCACGCGCCTGGCCGGCAGCATGCTCGTGCTGGGGGCCATCAGCGCGCCGGAAACCGCGCTGGCACCCGGCACCATCCGCACCTACGACTTCGGCCCCGGCGTGGGAGCCGCTTTCAGCGCCGAACTGGTACGGGGCGGGCACGTCTACCTCTCCACCTACAACCGCGCCGGGTACCTGCACTCGGTCAGCGGCACGCCTGCCGACCACATCGTGGCGCTGACGGGCCTCAAAGGCATCGTGCCGCTCTACAACAACTTCGGCATCGGCCTCGACCTGAGCGCCGACGCGCGCGAAAGCCGCTATACCGATATGCCCGACGTCAGCCGCCAGTTTGTCGAGGTGCGCGCCTTTCTGTCGTGGAAGAGCAGCCGCATCCCCCGCGAGGGAGGACGCCGATGAGCCGTTTTTCTGTAAGCACCTTTCGAGTGGCGCTTCTGGGAGCGCTGGTCGGCCTGTGCGCCTTGCCGGCGCAGGGGCAGCCCACGCGCAAGAACTTCTGGGCCGAGAGCGGCGCGGGCACGGGGGGCCTGTGGGTGGGCTGCGCGGGCTGCGAAGCGCCGCTCGTCGCCTACGGCGAAAGCTCGTACCTGCGCGCGGGCGGTGCGTTTTCGCGCCGCGTGCTGTGGGGCGTGGAGGCCTTTACCCTTCTCAACAAGACCTTCGAGGCGGCAGAGGAAGGCAGCGTGCTGCGCGTCGAAAGCGTCAGCGTCGCGCCCATCGTGCTGTGGTATCCGTGGGAAAACGGGGTGTTCTTCAAGGGCGGCGTGGGCCTCTCGCGCAGCGAGGTGCGGCTGCCAGGCGAGGGCGATGCCGCTCCCCTGCTCGCCAGCGGCACGGGCTCCGGCATGACCTTCGGGGCGGGCTTCGACGTGCCCATCGTGTCGTGGCTGGCGCTCACCGTGAACGTGGGCGCGTACTTCGGCGCCATCGGCGACCTGTCCGTTGAGCAGATGTACGTGGACGACGTGATCACGACGATGTACAACGCCAACTTCGCCCTCACCCTGCGGTAGTATGACCCGTGCCCCCGCCCCTTCGTCTCCCGCTGCACCGACGCACGCGGCCCCTGACACCGTTTTCCGCGTGCGCGACGTGTCCAAAATCTACACGATGGGCGA
>CBDUBO010000252.1:0-4553 GCA_965365405.1 uncultured Rhodothermales bacterium
CTGGTTTCGGCCTGCTGCTCGCTGCCCAGCGCGATCTGGTCGATGCGCTCGACCATCTCGCCGATGGAGCCCACGATGCGGCCCAGCAGTTCGGCCGCGTCCTCGGCCAGTTTCAGGCCCGCATCGCTCTCCTCGTTGCCGCGCGTCATCGAGGCGACGACCTCGCCGGTGTTGCTCTGGATGCGCTTGATCATGTCGCCGATCTCGCGGGTGGCGGCGCTGGTGCGCTCGGCGAGCTTGCGCACCTCGTCGGCCACGACGGCGAAGCCGTGTCCATGTTCGCCGGCGCGGGCCGCTTCGATGGCGGCGTTGAGCGCCAGCAGGTTCGTCTGGCTGGCAATGTCGCCGATCACTTCGACGATCTCGCCGATCTGCGCGCTCGACGCACCCAGCGCGGACACGCTCTCGGCGGACTCGCGGACGATGCCGGCGATGCGGGTCATGCTCCTGGTGGTGCTGGCAAAGACCGTCTCTCCCTGCTGGGCCAGCGTACCGGCCTCGCGGGCCAGCTTGTTGGCGTCCTCGGCAAAGGTCGAAGCCTGCGCCGCGGTAACAGACATCTCCTCGACGGCTGCCGCCACCATGCTGGTCTGGTCGGCCTGATCCCGCGCCCCGGCGCTCATCTGCTCGGCGGAGGTCGCCACCATGCCGGAAGCCTGTTCGAGCTGTCCGGTGGACTGATCCACCTCGTGGAGCAGGCCGTTGAGGTCGCGGATCATGCGGTTGACCTGCTGCATGAGCTGGCCCACCTCGTCGTCGCGCTCGATGCGGAGCGTCTGCGTCAGGTCGCCGTGCGTGACGGCGTCGATGACGACAGCGATCTCGGCAAAGCGGTCGCGCAGGTACTTGCGCTCGGCCTCGGCATCCTGCTGGAGGCGCTGCGCGGCCTGGCGAGCCGTTTCGGCCTCGGCCTGCTCGCGCTGGAGGCGCTCGGCGGCCTGCTGCTGCTCGGCCACCATGCTGTTGAAGGCGGCCGAAAGCTGGCCGATCTCGTCCTGCGCGTTGACCGCCACGCGCGCCGTGAGGTCGCCTGCCTGCACCTGCTGCGCCGTCTGGCGCAGCGCATCCACAGGCTTGACCACCGTGCGACGCATGGCGACGAGCATGAGGCCCACGAGGAGTGTCAGCGCCAGCGTCACTGAGCCCGTCGTCATCCACATGGAGCGCTCGGCGGCGGCGATTTCGGTGGCTGAGAGCACGGCGTAGGCCGTCCCCAGCAGCGCCCCCTCGGAGGCTGCATCCACGACGGGCGCCGAAGCGATGATGGCGGGCTCGCCGTTGCTGAGCGTCGTGTATTCGACGCCCGTGCGGCGGGCCACCCGGTTTCCGACGAGCGTCGTGTACGCGCTCTCGGCGAACGGCTTGCCGTCGGGCGTGAAAAAGGCCGCTGCCATGATGGCATCGTCCGTCTTCACGACGCGCTCGAGCTGCTCGGACAAGCCACCGTCGTCCTGCATGATCAGTCCCAGCGTGCCTTCAGAGGCGATGGACTTGGCCAGCAGCGTGGCGCGCTGCTCGAACTGGTTACGCACCTCACCGAGGCTGTACTGGCCGTACCACACGAAGAGGGCCACCACCGCGGCCAGCACGAGGGCCAGCGCCAGGGCTACACGCCGCCCCAGGGGCTGGCTGTTGAGGCGGCCAAAGAAGGAGAACTTGGATGCAGACATGGGTCTAGGGGGCTTGTCGCGGATTCGGCGTTACTTGGTGACGACGGTGGCGCTGCTCTTGAGCGACTCGGGCACGCTGATGGAAAGCGCGGCCAGCACCTTCGAGTTGACCGCGACGTTCAGACCGGAGCCGCCTTTCTCGACGGCTGCCGTCGCGCCTTCGGTCACCCACGCCTCGGTGGGCGCGAGCAGCGGCATACGGCCGCGCGTGGTGTTCTCGATCAGGAACGTGCGCGTGGCACGGTCGCCCATGATGCCGTCGCCTTCGACGACCCAGATGGCGTCCACGCCCTCGCCCTTGAGGTCACGGAACTTGGCAGCCACGTCGCGCACCGTCTCAATGGTGCCCAGGTAAATTTTGAAGCCGGCACCGGCGGCGGCGCGGCGCACGCCGTTCATGGCCGCCTCGTCACCGGCAAATCTGGCGCTGACCAGCAAGCCCACGCTCTTGACGTCCGGCTTGAGGGTTTTGAGTACGAAAAGCTGCTGGTTGGGTCCGGCGGGTTCCAGGCCGAGAGGCGTGGCTGCTACAAGCAACAGAAGCGCGGGAAGCAGGAGGGCAGGCTTGCGAAGCATAGTCGGGGTTGCAGATAGTTGGTAAGGGTATAGCGGTCGGCACTGGCCTTCCACCTTCTCCGTATCGGTTCGGGCAGCAGGCGCCTTAAACGGGTATCCCTCGGAAAAGCGCTTCTCTTCGATGATGGTCTACGCGGAGTGGCTCGAGCACCTACTTTTGCGCGGCTCACCACCGATTTCGGGCGGAAATTCCGCTATCCTCAGTCCATGTCTACCCAAGGCCCATCGCGCACCACCTGGCTCTACACGATCTTTTCGATCGTGGTGGTGCTGCTGGCCTTCGACGCCCTCCTGCTCTCGCGCGACCTGCGGCAGGTGTTCGACATCCAGGACCGCATGGGCCTTTCCTATCGCCGCATCGAGGTGCTCGACCGGCTTTTCTCCAGCGTCAAGGACGTCGAGACAGGCCAGCGCGGCTACCTGCTCAGCGGGCTCGAATCCTACCTGGTGCCCTACGAAGTCGCCTCGGCAGACCTGTCCACGTATCTGGTGCGCCTCGACACCCTGTACAACGAGGGCCGCCCCGCCCTGCTCGACGAGATCCACTATTACGTCAACGCCAAGGCCAGCGAGGTGGGTAAAACCGTCGCACTCATGAGCCAGGGCGAGGAGGAGGAAGCGCTTGCGCTGTTCCGCGCCGACAGCGGACGCGTGTTCATGGACTCGCTGCGCCTGCGTGTGGACGACCTGCGCATTATGGAGGAGCAGGCCCTGCGCCGCGCCGCCGACCTGCACAAGGACAGCGAGGAACGCGTCATCGCCACGTTCGCGCTCACCACCATCGTCGCCCTCGGCCTCGTCGGCTTTCTCTACCTCTTTACCGCCCGCGACATCCGCCAGCGCACCCGCATCGAGCGGACGCTGCGCCAGCACCGCGACGAACTGGACGGGCGCGTCCAGATGCGCACGCAGGAGCTGATGGAGTCCAATGCCAGCCTCCAACACACCGTCGAGGAGCTGGCGCGCAGCAACCGCGAGCTGGAGGAATTTGCCTATGTGGCCAGCCACGACCTCCAGGAGCCGCTGCGCAAAATCCGCGTCTTCAGCGCCCTGCTGCTGGAGCAGGAGTCTCAACGCCTCACCGGCGAAAGCCGTGACAACCTGGAGCGCCTCACCAGCGCCGCCGAGCGCATGTCGCGCCTGATCAACGACCTGCTCATCTTCTCGCGCGTGCGCAGCCGGCAGGAGCCCATGCAGCCCGTGGATCTGAACACGCTGGTGGCGGAGGTGCGGGACAGCCTGGAACAGGAGGGCCACCTCAGAACGGCTGAGCTACACATTGCCCCACTGCCTACCGTCTCTGGCGACCCTGTGCTGCTGCGCCAGCTTTTCGAGCAGCTTTTCGACAACGCACTCAAGTTTCGGCGAGCTGGTACGCCCCTCTCCATAACCGTCGAGGCCGGCCCCTTCACGATGGGCAACGCTTCCTACCAGCGCGTGTGCGTGTGCGACAACGGCGTGGGCTTCGAGCAGCGCTACGCCGACCGCATCTTCCGTCCCTTCCAGCGCCTGCACGCGCCGCACGAGTACGCGGGCACGGGCATCGGGCTGGCCATCTGCCGCCGCATCGCAGAACGGCACGGCGCGCTGCTGACGGCAGAGGCTGAGCCAGGTAAAGGGGCTACGTTCTGCGTGGCATTCCCCGGCGGCGACGTCCGCGCGGCGCCTCAGCAGTAACCTGCCAGCACGTCCAGCAGCCGGTTCACGTCCTCCAGGTCGTTGTACACGTGTGGCGAAACACGGATGGACTGTCCGCGCACGCTTACGTGCACCTGCTCGGAGGCCAGGCGTTCGGTCAATCCCGGCGGCATCGGGCAGGGCAGCCGCACCCCCACGATGTGCGGGCCGCGCAGGGGCGCGGCAGGCACGTCGCAGCCCAGCTTTGCCGCGCCCTCGGCCACGGCGTCCGTCAGCCGCGCAATCGTAGTACCGATGCGTGCGACGCCCCATTCGAGCAGTTGCTCGACGGCGGCGATGTTCATGGGCACGTGAACGTGGCTGTTGAACTGGCCCACGTCGTAGCGCCGCGCGCCGGCGCGGTAATGGTCGGAGTACGCGACGAGCCGGGTGAAGTCCTCGCTGCCCGCCCGCGTCAGCCACGACTCTTCGAGGGGGCGGCCCTCGCGGCGGTGCGGGGCGGCGTAGAGGTAGGCGGTGCCGTACGGGCCCAGCATCCACTTGTAGCCCACGAACACGAGAAAGTCCGGCTGCACGCGGTTCACGTCGAAAGGCATCGCGCCGAGCGACTGGCTGGCGTCCACGACGAGGGCGGCGCCCGCGGCCCGCGCCGCCGCGCCTACCTTTTCC
>CBDUBO010000253.1:0-4549 GCA_965365405.1 uncultured Rhodothermales bacterium
GTCAGCCGGGCCAGCGATGCGTGCGATTCCAGCACCTGCTTCATGACCATCGCGTGGACCGGGTTGTCCTCGACGAGCAGCACGCGCAGCGATTGGGCGGTGGGTTGCATCCCGTCCTTTGCTCCTGGGTTTGGCGTGTCCCCGATTGTCACACCCCGGCGTCGAACACCAGCGTGAACCGACTACCGTAGCCCGGCGTCGAATCCACGGCAACGGTCCCCCCGACGTGCTGCATCAGGCGACGCACCGCGGCGAGCCACGCCAGCCCGGCCGTGAAACCGCCCATGACGTCCGACACCCAGTGGACGCGCAGCAGCACGCGGCTGAGCCCGACGAGCAGGATGATGAGCCCCAGCAGGATGGTCAGGCCGATCCGCAGGGCATCGCGCGCTGCGAACCGCCACACGAGATAGATCATGAATCCGTAGAGCGTCGCCGCCAGGAAGGCATGCCCGCTGGGAAAGCTGTGCCCGGTTGCCTCAATAGCCTGATCGACGGGCCGGCTACGCGCGAAGATCCACTTGAGCCCCTTCATCACACCCGCTCCGCCGCCCACGGCAAGCGCCAGCGCGAGCGCCTGCCACCGGGCAGGCCGCGTGAGCAGAACAACCCCCAGCACTAAGGCAACGAGGGTGACGGTGATGCTATCGCCGAAATGCGTCATGAAGCGCATGAGCGCCACCGCCTGCTCGTTCGTGGACGCACTGAGCCATCCGTATACGCGCTGATCGAAGGCGTAGAGCGCTTCTGCCTCCGTCCACGCTTCCGTGACCAGCGCGAAGAGGTAGCCGGCCAGGAAAATGAGCAGAACGCTGACGGTGAGCGCCAAGCCGTGCCACGGCCGCATCGCTATTCGCGCCTGGAGGAAACGCCACAGGCGAGGGGTATGCTTGGAGACCCATTCGCCCGCACGAGCAAATACAGGGTGCACAAGCAGGCCGCTCCACACACACCATCGACGCTTCGCCAGCAGGTAGCCGAATGCCAGAATCGTAAGAAGGGAGAGAAAGCCTCCAAGGAGCAGCCAGATGTACGTCCAGACATGCACTGCACGTGGCTCCAGGAGTAGAAGGGGGACAGGCATCGCAGGTACTCTGGCGGGATTGAGGGCGTGCTCAGAACTGCTGCTGCGCACGGACCACGAATAGCAGCTCTGCTTCGGGCAGCGCCGCACCCATCACTCGCTCGGCCATCATGCTCAGCCGCATGTGGGGGGCAGGATGCCAGTGGAAGGCGATGCTCCAGGCGAACACGTCGTGATCCGGGATCGGCACCCGGCTATCGAGCGTGAGCCCATGCAGGCGGGCAGCCAGTTCGAGGGAGCCCTTCGAAGGAGCATCCGTTCCTGGGCGAAGCTGTAGTCCGTCCGGGCGCTGGGTCTGGCCCGTGAGCGCCCAGGCAGCCGCGAGCTGCCACGCCCAGTGGCTTCGCAGCTCGCTTCCCGAAGCGGTCTGAAGGTAGTACTGACTGATCGTGTACTCGGCGAGCAGACCAACCGGCCCGGCGAAGATCGTCGCCTGGGGAGCCAGCCGGCGGCGGAGGCCATCAGCCCACACGCCTTCGTGCTTGAAGAGCACAGCGCCGGCGGGAGTCTCGTAGGCCGCAAGTGCGGGCGACTCTTCGGAACCCGTTTCTGCTCCCACCGTGGCCGCCACGCCCACGCCTGTACCAGCCAGGGCACCGCGAAAGGGATACGCGAAGACTCGGAGGGCGACGTCCTTGTCGGCGCTCGGATCTTCGCGTTCGCTGGCGCCGTCGGGCACACCGCCGAATACGCCGAGGGCCGCCTCCATGCGCTCGTCCATCCAGCGCCCGTGGAGCATAACGCCGAGGTCGCGGCCGGGTGCAAGGGCGCTCGGCAGGCCACGCTCGGCAAACCAGAGCAGGCGCGACGAGCGCAGCACTTCCAGCCCGAACGGCGTTTTGAAGCGTCCGGCGCGCACCGCCAAGCCACCGCCTACGTGGGCTTCCATCCAGCTGTCTTTCAGCTCTACTTCGCCTTCGCCGAAGTCCGGCTCCAGCACGAACCGGTACCGCTCCAGCAGCGTCGCCTCCACCTCGACGCGTGCGCGCCGCAGCAAAAACTGCGCATCTGTGGGGGATCCCTGTGCCAGCCAGCGGACGTCGAACTGGAGGAGCCCGCTCCAGGCAAGACGCACGTCCGGCGAAGTGAACTGCGCTTGCACCGTGAGGGCGGGAGCGAGCAAGACCACCCACCCGACCACATACCGCATCCTCAGCACCCTGCGCATCAGCGAGTGGGGTCGAAGCGCATCAGGGTGGCGGTGCCGTCGCCGCCCTCGTTGGAGAGGTAGAGCGTGCCGTCCGGCGCAAAAGCAAGCCCTTCCGGTTGCTCGTGCTGCGATGGGTCGAGCGCAATCACCGTTTCGAGCGCGCCTGTTACACTCAGCACCGCGACCGCTTTGCGCACCGACGAGAGCACGTAGATCTGCCCGCTCGACGGGTGGACAGCCAGCGCCGACGGCTTGAACTTCTCCTCGCCGTCGAGCGCTTCCTTCGAAAGCACGAAGGCCGGCTGCGCCGCGAGCGTTTTCGTGCCCAGGCTGAACGCATAGACAGCTTTCACATCGTCCAGACTGGCGCCCGGGTCTTCCTTGCAAGCGATGAGGAGGCGGCCGTTTCGATGGTCGTATCCCAGCCCTTCGGCGTCGCACTTGCCTTTGAGCGGCGTGTCGTGCTCGACGGCGCCTGCCGTGCCATCGCGCAGCTCGTGGAGCGTACCGTTGCTGCGCAGCACCCACAGGGCATGGGGCGTCGCCTCGACGCCTTCGTAGTCACCCGGGCCCCGGAAGGGGCGTTCCTCAGCGATCTCGCCCGTCGCAGGGTCGAGCGTGTACACGATGCCGTCTTCGTCCTGGACCGCCGCGAACCGCCCGTCGGGCAGCATCGTCAAGCCAGAGATTTCCGTCAGGCGTTTGTCGAGCGTAAAGGTTGCCGATGGGCGTGACCAGTCGTAGGAGAAGGGGGGCTCTGGGGCCGTGACCTGTGTTCCGACGGTTTGCGCGGTAGCAGGGGGGACGGGCTCAGATGAAGGAGCACAGGCACCAACGGCCAAGGCCAGGGTGAGGACGACGTGTTTCATAGAGAAAATGGCCGCACCGGCCGGTTGATCTGCCTGCTTCAACCGTCTGCTCCTTACGAAACGCTGTCGCATTCCTTACAACTGTGTAAGGCACCGGCTCCGGCAGGTGACCTGTGCGTTGGCGACTCAAAACGCTGCTGTCCATGCGCCTGCTCGTCGTCGAGGACGATCCCTACATCGCCCAGTTTCTGCAGAAAGGACTGCGTGAAGCCGGCTTTGCCGTCGACCATGCGGCTGACGGGGAAGCGGCGTTCCATCTGGCGCTCACAGAGCCCTACGACGTGGCCGTCGTGGACGTGATGCTGCCCCGGCGCGACGGGATCAGCCTCGTCGAGGGGCTGCGGCAGCGCGGTGTGGCCACGCCGGTGCTCATACTCAGCGCCCGCCGCTCCGTTGACGACCGCGTGCGTGGGCTGGAAGCGGGCGGCGACGACTACCTGACGAAGCCCTTCGCCTTTGCCGAACTGCTGGCGCGCGTGCACGCACTGCTCCGGCGCGCGAGCGCCGAGACCGAACCCACGCGCCTTGTCGCCGGGCCGCTCGTGCTCGACCTGTTGAGCCGCGAGGTGACGCGGGCCGGCACGCGCATCGAACTGCAACCGCGCGAGTTCGCCCTCCTCGAATACCTCGTGCGCAACGCCGGGCGCGTCGTCACCAAGACGACGATCCAGCAGCACGTCTGGGACTTCCACTTCGACCCCCAGACGAACGTCGTTGAGGTGCTCGTGCACCGGCTGCGGCAAAAAGTCGACACTGGGTTTACACCAAAGCTCATCCAGACCGTTCGCGGCGTCGGTTATGCGCTCCGTACCTCCTGAAGTGGTTCGCCGGAGGGCTTGGCCTTCGTCGTGGTGGCAGCGCGTGCCGCTGAGCCTGCGGCTCACGCTCGGCTACGCAGCGCTCTTCACGCTCAGTGCGCTCGCGCTCTTCGGCCTCACCTACGGCCTGCTGATGGGCTACCTGCAGGATCAGGACGAAGCCTTCGTGCAGTCGAGCGCGCGGCTCTATACCGAGGCGTTTGAGCGCGGCGGCGTCGGGGAGGTCGCACGGACGGCCGCGACCCTCCGGAAGGACGATCTGGGAGAGGAAACGCTCGTGCGGATCGCGGGGGCGGCGAACCAGACGCTTCTGCTCTTGCCGCCGGAAGATTGGCGCGCGGAAGACTTGGCCGTGCTGGAGAGAGCCTCTCCACCAGATAACGGCGAACGCGAAATTCAGAACCGGCGCGAAGGGCAGAACCTTACCGTCACGACCTACCCGCTTCCTGGCGGGCACCTGCTCCAGGTCGGCATCAGTTCAGACGAGCGCGACGACTTGATGGAGACGTTCCCGGACGTGTTTTTCGCGCTCTCGTTGCCGCTGCTCGTGCTGGCCTTTGTCGGCGGGGCGTTCATGGCTCACCGGGCGCTGCGCCCCATTCGGCAGCTCGTGGGCACGTTCCGTGCC
>CBDUBO010000254.1:0-4544 GCA_965365405.1 uncultured Rhodothermales bacterium
GCCGTCGGCTTTTTCGACAAGGCAACGGAAATCGAGCAGGTGGCTGCCACGCTGCGGGGCTGGGCCGAGGCATAGGGGCGGGTTGGTTGGATGGGTAGATGGTTAGACAGTGCGCTACGCATGCATGCCTAATCAGCGAGCGCAGTGAGCAAACCATCTAACACGCCATCCAGCACACGCTGCTCTGTAAGACTACGCCGACAGCGCAGCGCGATAGCGTCCGACGCGCACGTGCGGAAGGAGCCGACGGCGGCGCGGCGCGTGGCGGGGGATTATGGTGCCGAACCATTCAACGCCCCTTTTCGCCATGCAACGCCTGCTGCTACTCTTCCTCGCACTCCTCACCACGCCCTCCGCTTTCGCCCAGCTTCGCGGCGGCCTCGACGCCCAGCTCGGCGCCCTCGCGCCCGGTGCCCTCACCACGGCCGTCGTCGTGCTCGACGGCGACGCGCCGGCCTCGCCCGCTTTCACCGCCACACTTCAGTCTGTCGGCATCACCCGCGCGCTCCAGTTCCGCAGCCTCCCCATCGTGGGTGTGGCGGGCACAGCCGCGCAGATTCGCGCCCTCGCCAACGCTCCCGGCGTGCGGGGCGTGTGGCCCAACGAAAAGCTCACCTACTCCAACTACGACGCGCGCCACCTGACGGGCGTCGAGAAGCTGCGCACGGAGGGCAGGATGCGCAACACGCAGGGCCTGCCCTTCTCCGGCAAAGGCGTCGCCGTCGTCGTCAACGACAGCGGCATCGACGGCGCGCTGCCCGACCTCCAGTATGGCAACCGGACGGTGCAGAACGTGCTGGGCGTGACGAATCTTCAGGCCTACGAAACCATCCTGCCCGTTACCTACACCGAGGGCATCATCAACACCGATGTGGGAGGCAGCGGGCACGGCACACACGTCGCCGGCACGGTAGGGGGCTCGGGTGCCTCCTCTGGTGGCCGCCACGCCGGCGTCGCACCGGGTGCCGACCTCATCGGATATGGTTCAGGCGCAGCCCTGTTCGTGCTCGATGGCATCGGCGGCTTCGATTACGCCATCACGAACCAGTTCCGCTACGGCATCCGCGTCATCACCAACTCGTGGGGGTCGTCGGGTGCGTTCGAGCCCGAGCATCCCATCAACATCGTCTCGTACGCGGCCTACAAGCGCGGCATCACGGTGCTGTTCGCCGCGGGCAACGAAGGCCCCGGCGAGGACACGCACAACCCCTATGCCGTCGCACCGTGGGTGATTTCGGTAGGTGCGGGCGACAAGTTTGGCCGCCTGGCCGACTTCTCGTCGCGGGGACGCCTGGGCGATGGGGGCACGTTCACGATGCCCGACGGCACGACGTGGACGTACAAAAACGAGCCCACCGTCGTCGCGCCGGGCGTGGACATCATCTCGGCCCGTGCCACGACGGGCGCTGTGCCGGCGCTTTCGGCTGAAGCCGACGTAGCCGCATTGGGCGCGAACGCCGCCTTCTACACCCACTCCAGCGGCACTTCGATGGCGACGCCCCACGTGGCAGGCATCGTGGCACTGCTGCTCGAAGCCAAGCCCACGCTGGGCCCCGACGACGTGAAGCGGCTGCTTCAGGCTACCGCCACCAACATGCCGGGCCATGCCTCATGGGAAGTGGGCGCGGGTTACGTCAACGCCTACGCGGCCACCGCCGCTGCGCTCGGTCTGCGCGCCGATTGGGGCACGACGCTCAACAGCACGCGCACGTTCAACGCCAACCCGCTGCTCGCGCCGGGCACCGAGCAGCCCTTCAGCGTGGACTTTGCGCCCGTCGGCCCGCGAGACGAGTTCACCTTCGAGGTCGGCCCGAACGTCGCCATCGTGACGGCGCGGGCCGACGTGCCGGACAACACCATCGCCGTCGTGCTGACCGACCCCAACGGCAACCGCTACGGCTCGTCTATCACGCTGCCCCTCCTGGGCGAAACCGCTGCCGTAAGCGCGCCCGGCGTGGCAGGCACGTGGAAAATCACCGTTTCGGGCATCGGCTCCGTCTCTGGCGTCGCCCTCGACCCGCTGCGCGTGACCAACGGCTACGCCCTGCCCGGCACCGTTAGCGGCGTGATTCGCTTTACCAACACGAGCGGCTACGAGGGCCTGAGCGACGTAAGCGGCCACCCGGCCGCGGGCGCGATCCTGTTCGGTGTTGACCGCCGCCTGTTGGACGCGCAGCAGAGCCGCTTCCGCCCCGACAGCGACCTGCTGCGACTGGAACTGGCCGAGTACCTGGTGATGGGCCTGGGCATCCGGCAGGCCCGCCCGCTCGACGGCGCGCGCCTGTTCAACGACGTGCCGCGCGACAAGGAGGCCTTTGCCGAAGCCGTCGTCATGGCCGGCGCACCCCTCAAGGATCGCTTCTACGGCAGCACGGGCGTGATGGCCCCGGTAGGTGCCCTGAAGTTCGAGCCCAACCGCAAGGTGAGCCGCACCGACCTCGCCTACGCGCTGGTTCAGGGCCTTGGCCTCCACGCGCAGGCCGCCGCGCTCAATGCCGCCTTTGCCGACGGCAGCGCCCAGATGGCTGTGCGTTGGGATGACCGCCTGGTACCGCTCAGCGACGCCGGCCAGATTCCTGCCAACCGCAAGGGCTATGTCCAGCTCGCGCTCGACTTGGGCCTCATGAACGCCACGTTCAGCCTCACCCAGGGCCCGTTCAGCCTGACGCCGACCGTCTCGGCTGCTTTCAACCCCACGCGCACCGTGAAGCGCGGCGAGTACGCCGTGGCTGCCATGGCCACGTACGAGCGCTACCAGGAAGGCGACCTGAGCGCGGCGCTGGGCAATGGCGGCAGCCAGCAGGCTATGCTGCCTGGCCTGCTCTCCCAGACGGCCACGGAAGAAACCGCCGAGGCTGAGGCCTTCGCCTACACGCTCTCCGGCAACGCGCCCAACCCGTTCACGACGCGCACCGAGATCCGCTTCTCGCTGCCCGAAAACATGGACGTGAACCTGGTCGTGTACGATGTGCTGGGCCGCGAGGTCAGCCGCGTGGCCAGCGGCCCGATGGGGGCCGGCCACCACGCCCTCGCCGTGGACGCGCAGGGCTGGGGCGCAGGCACGTACGTGTACCGGCTCGAAACGGCACGGGGCGTGAAGACGGGTCAGATGGTGGTGGTGCGCTAAGCCCGGCTTCCACTGCGTCACAACCCTCCGAGGCGGTAAACACCTCGGAGGGTTCTTCTTTTTGTAGGACAATGCTTACAGCCATGCGCACCTGTCCGACGCGGCAATGCGCAGCGCGCCGATAGCTGCCAGGCTGGAAAGAAGGGAGTTTACCGGAAACAGCCTACCGTCCTCCCATGAAACGCCTGCTACTGCTCGTCCTCCTCCTCGTCCCCTTCGCGCTTTCGGCGCAGCCGCGCCTGGGCGCGGGCCTGGAACGCGCCCTCGCCACCGCCGGCAGTTCCAGCACGCTCGAAGTCATCGTCACGTTCGAGGGCGACGGCCCCCTTGGCGCCGCCCAGCTCGGCGTGCTCCAGCAGCTCGGGCTGCGCGGCCTCTACATGCGCAGCCTGCCCATCGCGGGCGTCGTGGCCACGCCGGGCCAGATTGCCGCGCTGCGCCAGACGCCGGGCATCCGCTCGCTCTGGCTCAACGAAAGGCTCCAGTACGATAATTACGAGGCCACGGCACTCACGGGCGTGGATCGCCTGCGCGAGGACAGCCGCCTGCGCAACACGCGGGGCCTGCCTTTTTCCGGCAAAGGCGTGAGCGTCGTCATCAACGACAGCGGCGTGGACGGCACGCTGCCCGACCTCAAGTACCCCGAGCACGTCGTCCAGAACGTGGCCGGGCAGACCAACCTGGCCTCGCTTTCGAGCCTGCTGCCCGTCACGTACCAGGAAGGCGTCATCAACACCGACATCGGCGGGGGGCACGGTACGCACGTGGCCGGTACCATCGGCGGTTGCGGTGCGATGTCCGGCGGGCGGTATGAAGGCGTGGCGCCGGGTGCCTCGATCGTCGGCTACGGCTCCGGCGCGGGCCTGTTCATCCTCGACACCATCGGCGGCTTCGACTACGCCCTCACGCACCAGTTCGACTACAACATCCGCGTCATCTCCAACTCGTTCGGCAACACGGGCGACGTGGGCACGCCCTTCAACCCGGACGACCCGACGAACGTGGCCACCAAAGCGTGCGCCGACCGCGGCATCATCGTCGTGTTCTCGGCGGGCAACTCGGGGCCGGGCGAGCGCACCATCACGGGCAACTTCAAAAAAGCTCCGTGGGTCGTGACGGTTGCCGCCGGCAACAAGTTTGGCGAGCTGACCAGCTTTTCCTCGCGCGGCCAGGTGGGCCATGGCGGGCAGGTGACGGTGGGCGGCCAGACGTACACGTGGGCAGATCGCCCCACGATCACCGCGCCGGGCGAAGGCATCGTGTCGGCCCGGGCCACGACGAGTGCGCTCGCACCGCTGAGCGCCACGGACGACGTGAACCTGTCGCCGGGCGAGTTGCCTTTTTACACCCACATGAGCGGCACCTCGATGGCGTGCCCGCACGTGTCGGGCATCGTGGCGCTCATGCTGGAGGCCAA
>CBDUBO010000255.1:0-4524 GCA_965365405.1 uncultured Rhodothermales bacterium
TGTACAACTCGAACCTTCAGGCCGTCAGCGACGAGAACGGGTGCTACCGGATCGACCTGTCGCGCGCGGCGGCCACGTGGGCCATGAGCGCGCAGCTCACGCGCACCTACCACGGGCGCACCTACCGTTTCGACCTCGACACCGACCCGGCACCGTTTGCGGGCAACACCGGCGCGCAGCGCGACTTCGTGTGGAAGCTGACGGGCGAGAGGCCTGAGGGAGGCCGCTACGGCGGCCACGTGCTCGTCTACACGCCCATCCTGAGCGAAGTGCTCGTGACGGATGTCGAACTCACGCTCGTGCCCGACGGGCCGATTGTGGACGGCAGCGCGGGCGCTACGCTCCGAGGCACGCCCGTATCCACAGGCGACGGATGGGCGATCGAGGACGTGCCCGTAGGCCGCTACACGATCACGGCGCGGCACGTGCCCACGGGGCAGGCGCTGGGCATCCGCGAGCGCAACGGCGAGGGGTACGCTCCGTCGGTAACGCTCGACTTCGGCGCGCCCTACGGCAGCCTGCCCATCTACGAGATCGAGGTGGAGGTAGAAGAGGGCGTGACAACGTCTGCCGGGCACGTGCCTGCGCCCGACAGGCCCGCGCTGGGCGCGCCCATGCCCAACCCCGCCTCGGGTGCCGTGGTGGTACCACTCGCGCTGCCCGCACCGCAGCGGGTGCGGATGGCACTGTTCGACAGCCTCGGCCGCGAGGTGACCGTGGTGTGCGACGGGCTGCTGGCGGGAGGCGAAAACCGCCTCATGCTCGACACCTCGTCGCTGCCGCCGGGCCTCTACCTCGTCCGGGTCGAAGCCGAAGCAGGTGTCACGTCGCGCCCACTCGTCGTCGCACGCTGAGGCAGTCCCTTCCCCTCCTCCCACCCGCTCGATTTACCATGTGCGTTCGCTTCATTTTTGCCCTGTTGTGGGCCCTTGCTGCTTTTCTCGGTAGCCACGAGGCGCAGGCGCGCCGCCTGTTCGTGCCGGAAGCATTCTCGACCATCCAGGCCGCCCTCGACGCCGCTGCCGATGGCGACACGGTTCTCGTGCGCGATGGGCACTACCGCGAGAACCTGCGCTTTGGCGGCAGGGCCGTCGTGCTGGCCAGCTACTTCGCCCTCGACCGCGACCTGGCGCACGTGTTCGCCACCGTGATCGACGGCAGCGCGCCTGCCCACCCTGACATGGCCACTGTGGTGACGTTTCGCGATGGCGAAACCCGGGCTTCGGTGCTGGAAGGGTTCACCATTACGGGTGGTCGGGGCACCGTGTGGACGGATGAGCACGGCTTCGGCCTGTTCGTCGAGGGGGGCGGCATCCTCGTCGCCCGTGCCTCTCCTACGATCCGCTTCAACCGCGTCGTGGGCAACCGCGCCGCTCGCGTGTGTGCAGCGTGCGTGAGCGCCGGCGGCGGCGGCATCCGCGTGGGCGACGGTGCGCCGCTGATCGAGTACAACGTGATCGTGGACAACGAGGGATTGTATGGCGGCGGCGTGGTGTCCAACTTCGCGGCCGTTACGTTGCGGCACAACGTCATCGCGCGCAACCGCGTGCTCGCTTCCGAGCAGGGCCGCACCTTTGGCGGCGGCGGCGTATTCGTCTTTGGCCAGGCCAGCGTCGGAGGCGGCCTCAACGTGTTCGCGCACAATACCATCGTGGACAACCGCGTGGCCTCTGAGCGAGAGGCACGCAACGAAATGGCCGGGCGCGGTGGGGCTATCGTCGCCGACGCGACGAAGCTTGATCTGCGCGGCAACATCCTCTGGGGCAACGCGCAGACGGACGGGCCTGCGCTGGCCCGGCTCCCCGGTCTGACGCTGACGGCGGCCTACAACCTCGTGCAGGAACTACACGCCCGGCCCGTAGAAGGCCCCGGCCACATAGACGCCGACCCGCTGCTGACCTCGGAGTTTGGCCTGCGCCTCGGGTCTCCCGCCATTGACGCCGGTGATCCTGCGGAAGCCGATCCGGCGGGGCCGGGGGGGACGGCGGCTCCCGCGCGCGGCACGACGCGCGCCGACCTCGGCGCGTTCGGGGGAGCAGGGGCGGCCTTCCTGCCCGTCGCGCGGACAACTACAGCCGTCGAGCCTGCGCCGGGTGTGACCTCTGGCGCGCTCCGCCTCTGGCCGCAGCCTACCCACACCGTGTTGCACGTAGGCGGGCTGGGTGCGCCGGGGACGGTAGAGGTGGTGGACCTGCTGGGCCGGCGCGTGCTGGACGCTGATGCGCCGGCAGGATCATTTACCCTCGACGTATCCGGGCTTTCGACGGGCATTTACTTGGTGCGCGTATCCGGCTCTGGCTTTTCCACATCCCGGGCGATTTCCGTGATGTGAGGGGCGGAAGTTGCTCGCACCATCGGAGTGTGGAGAATGCCTGCCTCCCAGAAGTCTGGCCCGCTGCGGCGGAAGCCGAACGACGCGTAGAATCCTTCGAGGTGCGCCTGCGCGTAGAGCATCTGCCGCGCAAAGCCCGCTTTTTCGGCGTCGCCCACCACCCACGCCACGAGCGCCCGGCCCAGTCCCCGCGCTCGATAGAGGGGGAGAACAGCGAAGCGTTCGAGTTTGGCTGTGGCGTGGTCGTCGTAGGTGGCCACGCGCCAGCGGGCGCATCCGGCGGGTACACCGTCCACCGTCAGCAGTACGTGGCGGGCCGTCGCGTCGTGTTCGTCCCACTCCTCATCGGGCGGGCAGCGTTGCTCCTCGACGAAAACGACCTGGCGGATGCGCTTCACCGCCTCCCATTCGGCCTCGCCCTCGACGGGATGAATCGCGTGGTTCATAGGGGACGCTCCGCTTTGCTGCGCGGGTGGGTAGTAGGTAAGTGGTAGAAAGGTTCGGTGCCACCGCTCGCCAACCCACTACCCACACGGCGCGCAGCGCCGCTACAACCTCCCCAGAAACGTCTGCGCCTCGCCCAGCCAGTTGATGGGGAAGGTAAACGGGTTGTGCTGGCCCCCTGCCCACTCGAAGTAGGCAAAGTCAGAGCGGCCCTTGAGCACGTCGGCCAGGCGGCGCGACTGCTCCACATCCACCACCGTGTCGGCGTCGCCGTGCTGCACCTGGACGGCAGGCAGGCGGCTGGCGAAGTAGACGGGCGAGCGGCGCAGCAACTCTACGCGCATCTGCGCCGTCGTGACCGTTCCGGCCTTGAGGGGCTGAATAAAACGCGCGTTGAGCACGTCGAAGCCGGGCAGCGCGCGATCCTCTCCGCGCAGTGCTTCCTCCACGATGTCCTGCACGTAGGGGGCATAAAAGTCTGTGGGGCCGAAAATGTCGAGCACGCGCTTGATGCGGTTGTCACGAACGGCCATGAGGAGCGCCACGCCGCCGCCCCGGCTCAGACCCACCACGCCCACGCGGTTGTAATCGAGGGTGAGGCCAGCGGGCACGCCCTGCGGCGCGGCGTTGAGGAGCGCGAGCGCGTCGTCCACGTCATAGTCCCACGGGCTGGCCGGGCCTTCCGAGCGGTACTCACTCGTTTTGAACTTGAGCGGCTCGTCGCGGAAAGAGGGCACGATCCACACGAAGTCGCGCCCGGCCGGGCTTAGGGCCGCGGCCAGTCCGGCTGCCTCCTCGACGCGCACGCCGCTGTCGCCGCCGTGGGCATACACGAGGGCAGGCAGCGCGCCCGTCGCGTTGCGGGGCGCGAGAATGGCGCCGTAGTGCTTCACGCCTGCCACGGTGTGCTGCAGGATGGCGACGCGAAACGACCGTCCACCCGACGAAACGGTGTCGGTGGCGACGACGGTCACACCTTGCGCCGACACGTTGCGTGCGCTCCACTCGTTCAGCAGCGCCGATTGCTCGGCAGCGGTGGGCGGTGCGAAAAGCACGTCGAGGTCCACCCCCCCCACGATGCGGTCGTCCTCGCCGGTGCTGTCGCACGCGGCCAGGAAAGTGGTAAAGAAGAGCAGGAGAGCGGCGCGGCGCAGCATGGGGGTCGGGGTTGAGGTGGGCGCAGAAACCCACCTTTCGGCCTTCCGTTTCGCTCCCCGTGCCCGATTCCATCTACCTCGATTACAACGCTACGACGCCCACCGATCCGCGCGTCGTCGAGGCGATGCTGCCGTTTTTCAGCGAGCACTATGGCAACGCCTCGTCCGCGGGGCACGCTTGGGGATGGGCAGCCCAGAAAGCCGTCGAGCAGGCCCGTGAGGCCGTCGCCGCGCTCGTCGAAGCTGTTCCGCAGGAGATCGTGTTCACAAGTGGCGCAACAGAGTCGGCGCACCTGGCCATCCGGGGCGTGGCGCACCGGTACAGCGCGCAGGGCCGCCACCTGGTCACGTGCCGGACGGAGCACAGCGCCGTGCTGGGGGCACACGAAATGCTGGAAAAGGAGGGCTTCGCCGTCACCTACCTCGATGGGGACGCGGGCGGGCGCGTCTCGCCCGAGGCGCTCGAAAAAGTGCTACGGACGGACACCATCCTCGTCTCGATTATGCGCGCCAACAACGAGACAGGAGCCATTCAGCCCACCGAGGCGCTCTACCAGGTGTGCCGTGCCCACGCCGTGCGCTTTTTCGTAG
>CBDUBO010000256.1:0-4515 GCA_965365405.1 uncultured Rhodothermales bacterium
CCACGGCCCAGCCGGCCACCATGGCCACGACGGGCTTGGGGCACGAGCGGATCTGTCGCTGGAAGTCGAGCACGTTGAGGCGCTCCATGCCCGATCCCTTTTCCTTGTAGCCCGCGTCGCCGCGCACCGTCTGGTCGCCGCCGGAGCAGAAGGCGTCCGGCCCCTCGCCCGTCAGGATGATCACGCCGATGTCGAGGTCATCTCGCGCGTCGTCGAGGGCGCGAATCATTTCCTTGACCGTCGTGGGCGTGAACGCGTTGCGCTTCTCCGGACGGTTGATGGTGATTTTGGCGATGCCTTCGGCCTTGTGATAGAGGATCTCCGAAAAGTCGCCGGCAGTCTGCCAGTCGAGGGCGGGCTGAATGGGGTTCATGGTGCGGGGTGGAGTGGAAAAACACGCCCCTTAACCGCGCCACCCCGGATGGGGTTGCCGCCCGTATGGATCAGCGGAGCTGCCCGCCGAAGGTGTCGCACTGGTCCTCGTCGCCCGTCTGGAAGCCGCGCATGAACCACTGCGTGCGCTGCTCGGACGAGCCGTGCGTGAACGATTCGGGCACGACGCGCCCCTGCGAGCGCCGCTGGATGGTGTCATCGCCCACGGCGGCAGCAGCGCGCAGGCCTTCCTCCACCTCGCCTTCTTCGAGCCGGTCGCGCTGCGTCTCGGCGTGGTGCGCCCACACGCCCGCGTAGCAGTCCGCCTGAAGCTCCATGCGCACGGACAGTTCGTTGGCCCCTGCCTGGCTGGTCTGCTGCTGGAGCTGCCGCACGCGGTCGGCCACGCCCACCAGGTTCTGCACGTGGTGCCCGACCTCGTGGGCCACCACGTAGGCCTGCGCGAAGTCGCCCGGCGCGCCGAAGCGGGTGCCCAACTCGTCGAAAAAGCCGAGGTCGATGTACACCTTCTGATCGAGCGGGCAGTAGAACGGTCCGACAGCCGCCTGGGCAAAGCCGCACCCGGACTGCACGCCGTCGCGGAAAAGCACGAGCGTGGGCTCGCGGTACTGGTAGCCCGACGTACGGAAAATCTCGCCCCACGTCTGCTCGGTATCGCCCAGCACGTACTCGACCGTTTCGCGCTGCTCGGCCTCGCGGGCCGTTTCCTGGATGGGGCCGCTCTGCTCCACCCCCGCTGCGGGGCCATCCTGCGGCAGCAGCGCGCCCGGATCCACGCCCAGGAACGAGGCGATGAGCACGATCAGGAGCGTGCCAATGCCGCCGCCGACGGCCATCTTGCCGCCCGACATCCCGCGGCGGTCTTCTATGTTCTGGCTCTTGCGCGCACCGTCCCAGCGCATGGTCGTGGAGGGTTTGATGAGAGGAAGAGGCAGTTTAGCACGTGCGCCCGTCGGAAAGGGCAACGGATTTGTCCTTGCTGGGCCGGAACGAAAATGTGCCGAGTGCGGGGCCGGCGAAGTTGTCGAGGAGGGCGCATCCCGGCCGTTGGCGGCGCGTAGGGCGAGGCGCTTCGTGCCCATCCGTACCATGCGTTTCCGTCTGTTTCTGATCGCGCTGCTCCTCGCGGCGGCTCCTGTATTCGCCCAGCCCGCCGCCGACGCGGGCGCGGTGCTCAATGGCGTCCACCTCTACTACCGCGTCGCCGGCCACGGCGCGCCGGGGCGCGCGCCCATCGTCTTTCTGCACGGCGGGCCGGGGTACAACAGCCATTCGTTCGAGGTGCAGGCCGGGCCGCTGCTGGAGCCGCACCACACGGTCGTGTACCTCGACCAGCGCGGCTGCGGCCGCTCCGAGCGCCCGCCCGCGTATTCGATGGACCTGCTCGTCGAGGACGTAGAAGCCCTCCGGCAGCATCTCGGCGCTGAACGTATCGTGCCGATGGGGCACTCGTTTGGCGGCGCACTGGCACTCGAATACGCAGCGCGCTATCCCGAGCACGTGGAACGCCTCGTTCTCGTCGGCCCCCTCTCCGATACGCCCGGCTCGATGGAGGCGTGGCGCGCCGCGCTGCGCCTGTGGCACCCCGACCTGGCGGCGCAGGCGGATTCGACGGGCGACCTGTGGACGGCCATCGGTGCGGCCGGCGGGCAGGAGTTCTTCAACCGGATGCAGTTCCGCGACCAGGCCCTGCGCGTACGGCAGGACAGCATCGACACCGCCAGTGGGCTGACGAATACGGGTGAGCTTTCAGGCGCGCTCTGGGCGCAGGGACTGGCCGAATACCGCTTCAGCCGTTTGGACCGGCTCACGATGCCCGTGCTCGTGCTCGGCGGGGTGGACGATTACGCCATTGGCCCGGCCACCATGCAGGCCCTCGTTGCGCACCTGCCGCACGCCACGCTGCGCCTCTACGACGCCAGCGCGCACTTCCCGTATGTCGAAGAACCCGAACGCTTTGCCCGCGACGTGACCGACTTTCTGCGGTAAAAAATGAGGCCCCGGTGGCGTTTACATCCACCGGGGCCTGACGTAGCGGAAAAGTCGGCTCAGCGCACGAGCACGATCCGGCGGGTCGCGGCAAACGTCTCGCCCTCGGCGCGCACGAAGTACACGCCTGCGGGCAGCGCGGCCCCCTCAACCGTCAGCAGGGCCGTGGTGCGGACCGTTCCCTCGTGCAGTCGCTGCACTTCGCGGCCCAGCGCGTCGTAGAGCGACACCCGCACAGGCTGCGCGCGTTCGACCGAAAGCCGCACGTGGGCTTGCCCCGAAAACGTGGCCGGGGCCGCGAGCGCGTAGCCCTGCGGAGCGACCGTCAGTTCGACGACGGGGCTGAAGCTGAACGCGCCGTCGAAATCCACCTGGCGCAGGCGGAAGCCGTAGCGGCCCGGCGCGAGGCCGGTGGCGCGGTAAGCGTAGCGCTGCATTTCGGGCGTCGTGCCCGCGCCGGGCACCCAGCCCGCTGCGGTGAAGCCTGCGCCTGCATCTACCTGCACCTCGAAGCCCGCGTTGTTGGTCTCGCTGGCCGTATTCCACTGGAGGAGCGCATCGGCACCGTCGGCCGTCGCCACGAATCGTGTTAGCTCGACGGGCAAACTGGCGTCCATCACGACGTCGTCGAGCGCGAAGTAAAAGTCCGTGCTATTCTGCCGGGCGATGGTGAGCGACGTGATGCCGACGAATCCGCCTGGAGGAGCCACGGTGACGCCGGTGCCATTGTCGCTTGCGGTGAAGGGTACGCCCGTGTTCGGGGTGAACACGTACGTGCCTGTACTGGTGTTGTGGTCACCGTCGGCAAAGCGCAAACGCGCTACGTTGACCGGTTGGCTGAACGTGAGGAGGAGGCTGGAGACGGGGTCGTTGTCCGCCACGCTGTAGCCATTCACGCCTTTCCAGTCGCTGTAATCCCACGCGGCCAGCGTCCCGGCTCCCGGGCCGGTGGCCGTGATCGTCAGGGTGACGCTGCCGACCGTTTCGGTAACAGCCGACACGCCGTTGTTGAGGTCTTTCTGGGGCGAGGTGCTGAAGGTGAACACGCCCGTCTGTGCCGAGGCGAAGGGGGCAAGGAGGAGAGCGAGGACGAGTAGCGAGAGGCGCATGAGGGAGGAAAGGAAAATGGGAAGCTGCGCGGCAAGGACCGCACCGACAGAGGATGGTATCGGCCAGGCGACAAAAGCGCTAAACCTGCGCCAAAGGGTTTTCCGATCTGCATCCACACGCCGCACGAAAAAGGCGGCGCAGGGCCGATGCCCGCGCCGCCTTTTGACACTGCTGGCGAAGGGATCACGCCGTAGCCGCCTGCGTCGTCTCGAACGAGAGGCCGTCCTCTGTGGCGTCGATGCGGAGCGTTTCGCCGGGCTGGAGCCAGCCTGAGAGGATTTCCTCGGCCAGCTTGTTGGCGACTTCGCGCTGGATGAGCCGCTTGAGCGGGCGCGCGCCGAAAACGGGGTCGTAGCCCCGGTTCGCCAGCCAGTCTTTCGCCGCGTCCGTCAGGTCGAGTGTGAGGTCGTGATTTTTCTGGGCCATGCGGCGCAGGCGCTCGAACTGGATGTCCACGATGCCGCGCATGTTCTCGCGCCGGAGTGGGCGGAACATCACGATCTCGTCAATCCGGTTGAGGAATTCGGGGCGCAGGCGGGTTTTAAGGAGGTTCATCACCTCGCTATACAGCTTGTCCTCGGCTTCCTGGGGCACGTCGTCGCCGTACACGTCCAGCCTTTCGCGGATCACGTCGCTGCCCAGGTTGCTCGTCATGATGATGAGCGTGTTGGTGAAGTCCACCGTGCGGCCCTGGCTGTCCGTCAGCCGCCCATCGTCGAGCACCTGAAGCAGCACGTTGAACACTTCGGGGTGCGCCTTTTCGATCTCGTCCAAGAGCACGACCGAATACGGCTTGCGCCGCACTTTTTCCGTCAACTGCCCGCCTTCTTCGTAGCCCACGTAGCCCGGTGGCGCGCCCACCAACCGGCTCACGGTGTGGCGCTCCTGGTACTCGCTCATGTCGATGCGAATAAGCGCGTCCTCGCTGTTGAAGAGAAACGTGGCGAGCGCCTTGGCCAGCTCGGTTTTGCCTACACCCGTCGTGCCCAGAAAGATGAACGAGCCGATGGGGCGAGAAGCCTC
>CBDUBO010000257.1:0-4492 GCA_965365405.1 uncultured Rhodothermales bacterium
TCTTCCTCCTCTTTCCTCCCCACCTCTATGTTTACGCGTATCAACCGCTCGCTGCGGCTCAAGCTCGTCGTGGCCTTTGCCATCCCGATGCTGGGTGTGGCCGTTTTTACGGCGGTGTACTTTCCCCTGCACGCCCGCAACATCGCCCAGCAGGACGCCGAGCGGCAGGTTACGTCGCTCTCCGAAATGCTGGCGTTCTCGGTCGGGCAGGGGCTCGGCCAGGGCAACTTCGACCTGGTGCTGGCTACGTTCGAGTGGGCCAAGCGCGACGAGAACGTGGCCTACCTCGCCATCGTGGACGAGACGGGCAGCACGCTCGCCGAAGACAGCCGCGCCGGCCTGACCGTTACGCAGACGGGCCAGATCATCGGCAACGGCCTGCTGGCCGATAGCCGCGTGGACCGCATCACGCCCGTCACCTACGACGGCCAGGAACTGGGCCAGGTGGTGCTCGCCTACTCGCTCAAAACGCAGCTCGACGCCGTCAACAAGAGCCTCCTCATCGGCCTGCTCGTGACGGCGCTCGTGCTGGCCTTCGGCATCGGTATCGTGGCCGTGGTGTCGCGGCGCGTCGTGGGCCGCCTGGCCCGGCTGCGCGACGCCTCGGCGTGCGTGGCCGGGGGCGACCTCTCGGCTACCATCGAGGTGACGAGCGAAGATGAGGTGGGCGACCTGGCGGCCAGCTTCCGCCAGATGATCGCGCAGATCGGGGCCGGGCACGAAGCGCTCGAAGCCGAGAAAGCCGCCGTCGAGAAGCGCGTCGAAGAAGCCGTGCGCGCCTCTGAGACGGAGAAAATCTACCTGGCCCGCAGCGTGGATCGCATGGTGGAAGAGATGGAGCGTTTTGCCGAAGGCCACCTGGACGTGAACCTCGCCGCCGAGCGCGAGGACGAGATCGGACGGCTCTACGAAGCCTTCCGCCGCGCCGCCGTCAACATCCGCACGATGCTGTTGCAGGTGCGGCAGTCGGCCGAGTCCACCAATGCGCTTTCGTCCACCCTCGCCACGTCGGCGGCCACACTTACCGAAGGGGCGCAGGAGCAGAGCCACCGCGCCGGCGACGTAGCCGCGGCCGTCGAGGAGATGGCGCGCTCGATTGCCGAGAACGCGTCCACGGCTGCCCGTACCGCCGACGTAGCCCAGCGCAGCGGCGAGGCCGCCCGCGAAGGCGGCGGCGTGGTCGAGAAAGCGGTCGGCAAGATGCGCGACATCGCCCAGGTGGTGACGCACTCGTCCGACGCCGTGCGCCAGCTTGGTACCTCCAGCGCCCGCATCGGCGAGGTCGTCTCCATCATTGACGAGATTGCCGGGCAGATCAACCTGCTCGCGCTCAACGCCACCATCGAGGCGGCCCGTGCAGGCGAGCACGGACGCGGCTTTGCCGTCGTGGCGGACGAGGTGCGCAAGCTGGCCGAGCGCACGAGCCAGGCCACCGGCGAAATCGGCGGCGTGATCGGCAACATCCAGCGCGAAATGGAAACCGTGGTGCGCGAAATGGCCCGGGGCACCGCCGAGGTGGACGAGGGCCTGCGCCTGGCCGACCGCGCGCAGAACGCGCTCAGCACCATCGTCGAGCACGTCGAGGAGGTGATGCACATGGTGACGCAGATCGCGGCCGCCACCGAGGAGCAGAGCGTGACGGGCGAGGAGATGGCGCGCAGCGTCGAACTCATCGCCCAGCTTTCGCACCAGGCCGCAGACGGGGTTTCCAGCGTGGCCACAGCCACGTCCGAGCTGTCGCAGGTGGCCGACGCGCTTCAGGTTTCCGTAACGCGCTTCCGCACTGGCGACACGGGCGGGGCCGTCCCGACGGCGGCTGTCCGCCCCCCGCGCGGGCGCGCCGTGCCCAGCTTCAACTGACCGCACTTCCGGGGCTCGATGCGCGGCCTGTCGCCTTCGGGTGGCAGGCCGTGCGGCACATCGGCGCGAAACGTGACATTTTTCCACACACGAAGCGCTAACTTTTCCGTCCCCCGCCCGTACGGGCCTGTTACTTCCCGCATTGCCCCCTCGCTACGCAGATGGATACTCAGCAGATACTCCGGGCCCTGGTAGTCATCGTCGTCCTGATGGGCGCGGTGCTGCTGCTGGGCGTGATGTTGCACCTGGCGCTGCCGCTGCTGGCGGTCGTGTTCAAAGTGCTGCTCATCCTGCTCCTCGTCGCTATCGTGTTGCGCCTGGCCGGTATGGTGCGCGAGCGACGATAGGCCGGCCATCGTGCCAACAAGGCCTGCGATCTGATTCCAGCGCCGTGCCCGTTTCGGGCGCGGCGCTTTTTTGTGGCACCAGCGGCGGGCGCGGTAGTTTGCACCCCTCCAACTGCATCATTCTGCTATGACGAAGGCTCCTGCCGCTACGACGAAAGCCCCCGATGTTCGGGAGAAAGAAGGCTACGCGCTCCACATCACGTCCGAGACGGCTCCGCTGCGCCGCGTGATCGTGCACACGCCCGGCCCGGAGATGAGCCTCGTCTCCCCGGACACACGCATGGACCTCCTGTTCGACGACATTCTGTTCGTGGGGCAGGCCCGGCAGGAGCACCAGCTCATGTGCGCCGTGTTCGACAAGGTGATCGCGCGCGAAGAGGGTGTGCTCCAGATCGGCGACCTCCTGCGCGATACCTTCCACCAGGACGACGCACGCGCGGCGTTTGTCGAGCAGCTCTGCCAGATTTCGCACCACCGCAACCTGCACGCCTTCCGCGACAAGCTCGTCCGGCTCTCGCCCGAGGAGTTGCACACGTTCGCCCTTACCGGGCAGGCGCTCCTGCCCGTCAACGAGGAGCCCGTTCCCAACCTCCTGTTCACACGCGACGTGGCGGCCGTGGCGGGCGAGCACGTCATCCTGTCGCACCCGGCCACGTCGGCCCGGGCCCGCGAAGGCGTCATTATCAACGTCGTGCTCCATTACCACCCGGCCTTCGCGGGCGTACGCGACCGCATCATCGAGCTGCCGCCGGGCGTGACGTTCGAGGGGGGCGACTTCATCATGGCCGGCCCGCGCCTGGCGCTTATCGGGCACTCGGAGCGTACGTCGTTCTCGGGCGTCATGTCTATCGCGGGCGCGCTTTTCGAGCGCGACGTGGTGGACCACGTCCTGATGGTGGACCTGCCCAAGCAGCGCTCGTGCATGCACCTCGACACCGTGTTCAACTTCGTGACGGACACCGAGTGCATCGTTTTCCCCCCGCTGTTCAGCGGCGACGGGCCGGGCAACATCGTCCACTTCACGCGCAGCGACAGTCCGGGCCGCTTTTTCAGCCAGATCCGGCCCAACCTCAAGCAGACGCTCGAAGAACTCACCGAGCGCGAACTGACGTTTATCCCGTGCGGCGGCAACGACCCGCTTTCGCAGCGCCGCGAGCAGTGGACGGACGGAGCCAACTTCTTCGCGCTCGCGCCGGGCGTGGTGATGGGCTACGAACGCAACCGGATGACGTACGAGATGCTGCAGCGGCACGGCTACCGCGTCGTGTCGGCCGAAGGATTTCTGGCCTATCACGAGGAGAGCGACTACGCGCACGGCGAGAAAATCGCCATCAAGATGGGCGGCACCGAGCTTTCGCGGGGCCGTGGCGGGCCGCGCTGCATGACGCTGCCGCTCCAGCGCGAGGCGGGGTGAAATGGTCAATTCGGCAATTCGTCAATTGCTAATGGTCACTGTAGAAGCAGAAGCATCCCTTGATCATTGTCCATTGCCGAATTGACCATTGCTCATGTCCACCAACTCCCACGACGCTTCCGCGCTGCACCGGCTGCTCGAAGAAGACCGGCGGTGGATGCGCGTGGCGCTGCGCGAAGCCGAACGCGCCTTCGAGGCGGGCGAGGTGCCCATCGGGGCCGTCGTCGTGCGCGGCGGCGAAATCGTCGGGCGCGGGCGTAACTCGGTCGAGCAGCTCAAAGACCCGACCGCGCACGCCGAGATGATCGCGCTCACGGCAGCATGTGCTACGACGGGGCAGAAGTACCTCGACGGCTGCACGCTCTACGTCACGCTCGAACCGTGCCCGATGTGCGCGGGGGCGGCCCTGTGGAGCAAGATTCCCCGCCTGGTCTTCGGCGCGTTCGACGAGAAGGCCGGCGCGTGCGGCACGCTCTACCACATCCCGCAGGATGGACGTTTCAACCACCGCATCGAAACCGTTTCGGGCGTCGAGGCCGACCGTGCCGCCGCCCTGATGCGCGCCTTTTTCGCCGAGCGCAGGTGAAAGAGGTTTGTTAGATGGTTAAGCAGGCGTACGTAGCTCACCATCTCACCATCCAAGAAACAGCGCTGCGCCGCTACCCGTTGACGCCCGCATGGTTGATGTCGCCGTCATCGGAGCCGGGCCCGTGGGCCTCGCGTGCGCGCTCGAAGCGCAGCGCGCCGGACTCTCCGCTGTCGTGTTCGACAAGGGCGCGCTCGTCAACTCGCTCGTCGGCTACCCGACCAACATGGAGTTCTTCTCCACGCCCGACCTGCTCGAAATCGGCGGGCACCCGTTTTCGACGCA
>CBDUBO010000258.1:0-4485 GCA_965365405.1 uncultured Rhodothermales bacterium
GCAGGCGTGTTGGTGAGGCTGCCGGCGAATAGGCCAGCGGCAAGCGGCGCGGACAGTCCGAAGGCGAGCGCTGCCGCCGCCACGAGGGCCACGCCCAGCAGGATGAGGGCGAGAGCGAAGAAAATCTGCCGCAGCCCATCGCCCCGGAACGACGCGAAAAACGCCGGCCCGTTCATCAGTCCCACGGTGTACACGAACAGCACCAGCCCCATCTCCCAGATGAGATCGGGCAGGCGCATCTGGGGGTGGAGCGCGCCGAAGCCCAGCCCAACGAACAGGACGGCAGCTACGCCCAGGCTCACGCCGCCCACGCGGACGCGCCCCAGCGGGTAGCTGAGTGCCGCGATGGTGAAAAGCAGCAACAGCGGCTGTTCCAGCAGCAGGGCTATCATGGGCGGGCAGGGGGCTTCTCGTATGGCCGGGCAGACTCAGCGCCCGGCCACCCTTTCCACCTCGCGCCACACGCGCAGCAGATTGCCCCCCAGAATCTTGGCAATGTCAGCCTCGGAGTAGCCGCGATCCAGCAGTTCAGCCACCAGATTGGGGTACATCGAAACGTCCGTCAGGCCGGCGGGGAGGGCCGTTACGCCGTCGAAGTCGGAGCCGAGGCCGACGTGGTTCACGCCCACGAGCCGGACGGCGTAGTCGATGTGGTCGGCCACGTCGGCGACGGTGCCGGTAGGAAAGCGGCGGCGGGCGTCGTAGAAAAGGCCGATGGCTTCTTTGCTGGTGCGGTCGGTCACGCCGCGCTCGCGCATCCCGGCCATCACGTACTGGGTGATCTGCGTCTCGCCGCTCTGGTAGGCGGTTTTGAGAAACGCCGAGCCGAAGTTGATCATCACTACGCCGCCGTTGCGGGCGAGGGCGCGCAAGAGGTCGTCGCCCATGTTACGCTCCCAGCCGGGCGTGAACTGGCGCATCGAGGAGTGTGAGGCGATGGCGGGCGCGCGCGTGACGCGCAGAATCTGGAAAGCCGTCGAGTCCGACACGTGCGACAGGTCCACGAGTACGCCCAGCCGGTTCATCTCGCGCACCACGTCCGCCCCGAGCGGCGTGATGCCGCCATGCGTGCGGGACGTGTCGTAGCTCGCGTCTCCCAACTGATTGTCCCTGCCGTGCGTGAGCGAGACGTAGCGGACGCCCCGGTTGTAGAAGTGGCGCAGGTCGTCGAGCGAATGGATGGGCGCGCCGTTTTCCATGCCCATGGGCAGGGCCACCTTGCCCTCACGGTGGGCGCGCTCCACGTCGGCGGGGTTGCGGGGGATGAGAAACTTGTCCGGCGCGCGCGCCACGAGTGCTTCCACTGAGTCGATGAGCGAGTCGGCAAGGGCGTAGGCCGCGCCCTCGGTGTCCTGGAGGCGGGCGGGGATGTAGATGGACATGAACGGCGCGTCCAGCCCCCCGGCGCGTGCGCGGTTGAAGGAGAAGTCGCCCAGCACGTCGTCCCCGATCACGTCTGCAAAGGCTTCCTGCGTGAGCCGGTACGGCACGTCGATGTGGCCGTCCACGATGATGTGGCGCTGCGCGATTTCGCGGGCGCGCTCCAGCGTTTGGGCGCTGTAGGTGGGCGCGGGGTAAGGCGCGGCAACCTGCGGCGTGGGGCGCGGCGCGCAGGCGGAGAGGGCGAGGGGGACAAGGAGCAGCAGTCGGCGCATGGCAAGGTGGGTTGGGTGCGTCAAGATAGGCGGAAGGCCGACACCAGGCCACCGCAGAACCGGTGGCATAGGAGCAGTACGCCCGCTTCTGCTTTGCATTCAGCCAAAGGGCCCGCAGGGACGTGCCCCGGCACGTCCCTACAGCGCGGCGCGCAGCTTTTGCACGTACGCCGGCGTGTGGAGCAGGCGCGAGCCGTACCACGAAAACAACTCGCCGTCCACCAACGCACACGGCACGCCGGGCAGCGCCGCGCGCATCGGGGCCAAGTGTTTCTCCCTGAAGGGGAACGGCTCGGACGAGAACAGCAGCACGTCCGGGCGCGCCGCTGCCACGGTATCCAGCCCGACTTCCGGGTAGCGAAGCCGCTCGCCGAACACGTTCACCAGCCCCGCACGCCGCATTACGTCGTGGATAAAGGTGTCGCCGCCGACGCTCATCCACGGGTTTTGCCAGATGAAGTACGCGGCGCGCAGCGGCGAGAAGGCTTCGAGGGCGGCAAAGCGCCGGGCAAGCTCGTCTGCGAGTACAGTTGCCTGTTCCACCGTGCCTGTAAGCGCGCCGAGTGTTCGGATGGCGGCCAGGGCGTCGTCGAGCGTGGCGATGTCGGTGACGTGCACGGGCGCGAAGGCGGCGATGGCTTCTACGTCTCCGCGCGTGTTCTCCTCCTTGTTGGCGACGACCAGGTCCGGCGCGAGGGCGCGGACGTTCTCCACGTTCACGTTTTTCGTCCCGCCGACGATGGTCTTTTCCTTCTTGAGGTGTGGCGGGTGGACGCAGAAGCGCGTCACGCCCACGAGCTTTTCTTCCAGTCCCAGGTCCACCAGCAGCTCCGTCAGACTGGGGACGAGCGAGACGATGCGCCGGGGCGTCACGGCCGCTCGTAGCCGACGACGCGGGCGGTGGGCGCGGCGGGCCGGTTGCGGAACAGCACCACGCCCTGCCGCTCGCTGTGGCGGGGTACGTACTGCAGCGTCATCTCGCCCGTCTCGTCGCCACTCGTCACCTCGACGAGCACCTGCGCCGCCGTCACGTCGCCGCTGTTGCGGACGCGCACGGGCAGCAGGAAGTCGCTTCCCTGCGGCTCGACGGCCTCGAAAACGATGGTAAAGCGCGGGGGGGCCTCGCCCTGTTGCAGGGCCCGGTACCCCAGAAAGCCCACCACGCCCACGACGAGCGCCAGGCTGAGGGCGAAAACAGCCCATTCGAGCGCGTTCTTGCGCGGCGCGTGGGGCTCTGACGGCCCGGACGATTGGGTACTCATTGGCTGGCTTGTTGAAGCAGGAGACGCCCCGCCGACGCGCCGACGGCAGCGGGCAGGCCCAGCACGACTATCTGGCTGCACGCGAGCAGGAGCGATGCGCCCTCGAAACGGCTGAAAAACCACAGCAGAAACGCCGACGCGGCCAGGGCAATCGCGTACGTGACGATGGTGCCGCGCAGCACGCCCAGCGCGCCGCCGTGCTTGTCGGGTGCGTGCCCGCCCCGGAAGTCCGAGAAGTAGAGCACGAGTGCGGTGAGGGCAATGGAAAGCGCGGCAATGCCCAGCAGGCGCGAGAGCGCCGCCTCGGACGCGATCTGGACGATTTCCTCGGTCGGAGCCACGTTCGAGGCGACGAGAAACGCGCCGCACAGCGCCAGTCCCACCTGACTGCCGAACGCAGGTGGCGCGTTGCCGTCGTCGCCCTCCATGCCCTGCGAGTTTGCCTCCTCGTCATCCCCGCTGGCACCCAGTTGCGCCGTGCCCACCGACACGCCAACGGCGACGAAGAAGCCCTCGATAACGATTTTGCCCATCAACTCGTCTATATGCAGGTCTCCACTCAACTCGCCCAGCAGCCACAGGAGCGCGGCGGCCAGCAGTAATCCCAGGCCCATCTCCTCTACCGAATCAATGGCGACTTCTCTCCACGATGCCGAGGCGTGTAGGCCGGCAAAACGGTTGTAGAGCAACAAGAGGGCGTAGGTGGCCGCCAGTCCAGCCAGCAGGCGTTCGGGCCCGGCCATGAAGCCCGTCCACCACACCTCCATCGTGTAGAGCACGGGCAGGCTGAACAGCAGGCCGCCGGCCACGCCACGCGCGTACTCGCGCAGCGACTGCGCGGGGGTGGGAGCAGGGCGCTGGTGAGCCTGGGCTGGCATAGTCAGCGGTTGGGATCGCCGAGGGCCGCCAGCAGCCTTTCGTGCAGACCGCCGAAAGAGCCGTTGCTCATGATGAGCACCACGTCGCCGGGGCGGACGGCGTCGTAAAGCGGGCCCAGAAGCGCATCGGCGTGGGGGTAGACCTCGGTGGGCACGCCGCGTCCGGTGATGTTCGCGGCCAGGGCGTTGGCGTCGAGGAAGTTGTCGGCGCTGTCGTTGTGGCGCAGCGGCGGGGCGGACAAAAAGGCCAGTCCGGAGCCGTCGAAGGCTTCGCCGTAGGCTTCCTCGAACACCTTGCGGCGGCTGCTGTTGGAGCGCGGCTCGAACACGGCGACGAGGCGGCGCTCGGGCCACCGCTCGCGGATGGCGGCCACGGTTTCGCGTACCGCCGTCGGGTGGTGGGCAAAGTCGTCCACAACGAGCACGCCATCGGCCTCGCCGCGCACCTCCTGGCGGCGTTTCATGCCCAGAAACGTGCCCATGCCATAGGCCACCTGGTCGGGGGTGAGGCCTTCGTGGAGCGCAATCGTCGCCACGCCCAGGGCATTGCGCAGGTTATGCTTGCCGCTCATGGGCAGGAACACCTCGGTGGTGGGCTTTCCATCCACGACGAGCGTGAAGCGCTGCCCGCCCTCGCCCCGCCGGATGTTGGTGGCCGTCACGTGGTCGTCGTCGTCGTCGATGCCGTAG
>CBDUBO010000259.1:0-4449 GCA_965365405.1 uncultured Rhodothermales bacterium
GCCGAGCCCGGTTTAAGCGGCTCCGGTCTCACGGCGTCCCCGCCTGGCCCAGCGCTCCCGGCGCTGGGCGAATCGCCCGCCGGGCAACTCCGCACCGCCGTGCTGATGGCCAGCGCCGAGCGGTTTTTTGCCCAGGATCACCTCACCACCCCCGCCGACTCCAACGCCCTAGACGTGGCCGCGCGCGTGCTGGCCATGGAGCCTGGCCACGCGCAGGCGCGCGACCTGGTGCGGCGCGTGGTGGGCAAGTACGCGGCCTGGGGCCAGACGCAGCAGCGCCGCGAGCGCTACGCCGATGCCGCCCGCCACTTCAGGTCGGCGGTGGGCGTGACGCAGCGGTTTCCGGCCATCGCGGGCGACATGCGGACGGGGCTTCAGACGACCCTGAACGCCGTCGCGTCGCTGGCCGCGCAGCAGCCCCAGACCCCATCGGACACGCCTGCCGAGGCGCCTGCCGCCCGCAACGGCACGCTGCGCATCGTCGTCCGCCCATTCGGCAGCGTCTACCTCGACGGGCGGTTGGTGGCCAGCGACACCAACGCGCCCGTCGTGCAGGAGCTGCCGCCCGGCCGCTACCGTGTGCGCGTGACGCACCCCTCGCTGGGCAGCGACGAACAGTCCGTCGAGATCCGCTCCGGGGAAACGCAGAACGTCCGCTTCGACCTGGCCCGGAGATAGCCTGGCGTGGTGCACCCCATTGACGATTGACCTGTCCCCCTTCACCCTTTTTCTCTCCGACCCACGAAGGCGAAGCTTCACGCCAGTAAATCCCACCGCTGCCATTCCAAACCCACCCACTTCCATGCCTCGTACCTCTCGACTCCTCTGCCTGATTCTGCTGCTCGCCTTCGGCGCCGCCCTTCCGGCTATGGCGCAAACCTGCGATACCGCGCTCACCGACGGCGCCACCGCGTACGACGACGCCCGTGCCGAAGACGCACTTCGCCTGCTCGAACCCTGCGTGACGCGCTTCTCGACGGCCAATCAGAGTGTGGCCTACCGCCTCATCGCGCTCAGCCACCTGGCGCTGGGCAACGAGGCCGCCGCCCGGATGGCGGTGCGCAACATGCTGCGCGTCAACCCCACCTACATCGCCAACCCGGACTTCGACCCGCCGGCCTTCGTGACAGTTGTCGAGGCCGAGCGGGTCGCTGCGCAGACGCCCGTCACCCCGCCGATGCAAACGGTGCGCAGCAGCAACATGATGTCCAACACGAAGGGTTTCTTCGGGCAGTTGGGCGTAGGGTACACGTCCATCGCCACGACGGTGGACGTGGGCGACGGCGACGAGTCCGAAACCGAGTCGGGCGGCGGGGCGCACCTGCTCATCGGCTACGGCATCACGCCCTCGCTCAGCCTTTTCGCGCTGTTCGACGCGGCTTCGCTCAAGCCCGAAGAAGGCGACAGCTACACCCACTCCGAGGTGGGGCTGGGGCTGCGCTACTACTTCGGACGCGCCACCGCGCAGCTCAGGCCCTACGTGCAAGTTGCCGCCGCGCAGCAGACGGCCAGCGACGACAACATCGACGTGACGGGCTTCGTGGGCCGGTTCGGGGGCGGCGTGCTCTACTTCTTCTCGCCCACGCTCGCGCTCCACGGCGAACTCAACGCCTCGGTGGGTCAGTACACCGAGGTCTCTTCGGGCGACGAATCGGTGGAACTGGACGATCCGTTCAGCACGGCAGGCGGCTACCTCACTGTAGGCGTGACGTTCTACCCGTTCCGCTGACGCGCGGCGGCGTGGTAGCCTGGAGGGCGGGGCGTGCCTACCTTGGGCGCGCCCCGCCTTCTTTTCACCCATGCCCGACGCCTTCCCCCCCCGCACCGCCACCCTCCGCCGCCAGACGGCCGAAACCGCCGTCTCCGTCGCCCTCCACCTCGATCCGGTTTCGGAAACGGAGCGGGCCTACACCAACCAGACCGGGCTCGGCTTTCTCGACCACATGCTCGACCTGTTCGCGCGGCACGGTGGCTTTGGGCTGGAGGTGGCATGCAAAGGAGACCTTCAGGTGGACGACCATCACACTGCCGAGGACGTGGGCATCACGCTGGGGCAGGCGTTCAAAGAGGCGCTGGGCAGCAAGGCGCACGTGGCGCGCTACGGCCATGCCTACGTACCCATGGACGAGGCCCTCGCCCGCGCCGTCGTGGACCTGTCGGGCCGCTTCGCGCTCCATTTCGACGCCCCCTTTTCGCGTGAGCGCGTGGGCGACCTTTCCACCGAGATGGTGGAGCACTTTTTCTACTCATTTGCCGAGCACGCGGCGATCAACCTGCACGTGACGCTGCTCTACGGGCGCAACGCGCACCACCAGGTCGAGGCCGTCTTCAAAGCCGTCGCCCGCGCACTCCGCATGGCCGTCCGCCGCAGTGCAGACCAGGAGGCGATGCCGAGTACGAAAGAAGCCCTGTAACACAGTTTCAGGTTGGCGCTTGCGGATTCTGCTCGACCAGTCCCCATTTCCCTCCTCCCCAGTCCCCACTCCCCATGCTCACCGACCAGACATTCGCCGTCATCGGCGCGGGCAACATGGGGCGCGCCATCATCGGCGGGTTGCTCAAGGGCGACAGGCTCGCGCCCGAGCGCATCCGCGCCACGCGCCGCACGCCCGGCCTGCTCGAAGAACTGGCCGCCCAGTTTCCCGGCCTCGTCACCAACACCAACAACGCCGACGCCGTGCGCGACGCCACGGTGGTCGTGCTGTCGGTCAAGCCGCAGGGCGTCTGGCAGGTGGTGGCCGAAATCAAAGATGCCGTGCCCGCCGGCGCGCTCGTGCTGGCCACGCTCGCGGGCATCACCACGCAGCAGCTCGAAACGGCTTTTGGCGGCAAGCGCGCCGTCGTGCGCACGATGCCCAACACGCCCGCACTCGTGGACGCCGGCGCGACGGCGCTCACGGCGGGCCGCTACGCCACGTTCGACCACATGACCCTCGCCCGCCACGTCTTCGAAGCCGTCGGCACGGTCGAGATCGTCCCCGAATCCCTCATGGACGCCGTGACGGGCCTTTCGGGCAGCGGGCCGGCCTACATCTACATGGTCATCGAGGCCCTCACCGACGGCGGCGTCAAGCAGGGCATTCCGCGCCCCATCGCGCACCGGCTGGCGGCACAGACGGTGTATGGCGCGGCCAAGCTCACCATCGAAACGGGCAAGCACCCGGCCATTCTGCGCGACGAGGTGACGACGCCCGGCGGCACCGCCATCGCTGCCGTGGCCGACCTGGAATCGCATGGCCTGCGCACAATGCTCATCAACGCTGTAGCCACGGCGACGGCGCGTTCGCAAGAGCTGAGCCGTCCGCGCGAGGAGCGCTGAGACGACAGGGCTGAAAAGGAAGAGCGGCCCTTCGTACACCGAAAGGCCGCCCCCATCTATCAGCATCCCCGGTAGCCCTTTGCGGCGGCCCCTGGGCGAAAACACGGCCGGGGCCCCTTGCAGGGGTCGCGGCTACCCCCTACATCGGCCCCCGGCGCAGCGCGCTTAACTGCCCTCGCGGATCGGCACTGCCCGCTCCGCAACCCGCCGGACGCTGCCGCGTTGCCCGGCCCTCTATCACCCCGTCCATGATCACCATCGTTGACTACGGCATCGGTAACCTCAGGTCGCTCGAAAAGGCGTTCCAGGCCGTTGGCGTGGACGTGGTGCGCACTGCCGAGGCCGATGCCGTGCGCCAGGCCAGGCGCCTCGTGGTGCCGGGCGTGGGCGCGTTCGGCGCGTGCGTCAACACGGTGCGGGCGATGGGCCTGGAAACGCCCATCAAAGAAGCCGTGGCCGCAGGCACGCCCCTGCTGGGCGTGTGCGTGGGGATGCAGATGCTGTTCGAGACGAGCGCCGAGATGGGCGCGCATGCCGGCTTGGGCCTGCTGGAAGGCAGTATCGTCCGCTTCCACGACGGCATGACCGAGGACGACGAGGACCCGGACGCCGGGACGCTCACGCAGCGCGTGCTCAAAGTGCCGCACATGGGCTGGAGCCCCGTCGCGCCGGCGACGTCCTCGCCCCTGATGGACGGGCTGCCCACCGGAACGCACTTCTATTTCGTCCACTCGTACCACGCCCGCCCCGCCCGTCCAGCCGACGTGATCGGCACGGCCCACTACGGCGTGGACTTCCCGGCGGTTGTCGGGCGCGGGCACGTTTTTGGCGTCCAGTTTCATCCGGAGAAAAGTCAGCAGGCCGGCCTGCGGCTGCTCCGCAACTTCGCCACCATGGATTTCTGAGAAGCGGCGGCCGCCCCCTGCCTGTTGCGCTGCGGCCCACCGCCGGCTTCTCCTCCTCCCGATGATTCTCGTCATTCCAGCCATTGACCTGCGGGGTGGGCGCTGCGTGCGCTTGCACCAGGGCGCCTACGAGCGCGAGAAAGTCTATTTCGACGACCCCGTGCAGATGGCCCGCCTGTGGCGGGTAATGAACGCCAAGACGCTCCACCTCGTAGACCTCGACGC
>CBDUBO010000260.1:0-4429 GCA_965365405.1 uncultured Rhodothermales bacterium
ATTCGACCCGGCGGCGCACTACGGCCCCCGCGAAGCGGAATTGGCCCTGTGCCGTCTCTTCGGCGGTTTCCCGCCGCGCTTTTTCGACGCCTACCACGAAGCGTTTCCGTTGCCACCCGGCGAGCCGGAGCGCCGTCCGCTCTATGCCCTCTACCACCTGCTCAATCACCTCAACCTGTTCGGGCGGGCCTACTACGGGCAGGTAATGGCCGCGCTGCGGTGTTACGGCTGATGCAGGGTCAGGAGTGAGAGCGGGGGCGCGTGCTCAGGCCAAAGGGCAGGTAGAGCGGGCACGTGCCTACCAGGCTGGTGAGCAGAAAGACGACGGCCAGCAAGCCCAGCACGATAGCTGCCGTGCCGCTGATCTGTCCGGTGAGGTAGAGCACGAGGACGAGTGCGGCCAGCAGTGCGCGGACGGCGCGGTCTATCAGGCCCATGTTCTTTTTCATGGCGAGAGAAGGCAGGTGAACCCTCAGCATAGACGAGAACGCCGAACGGCGGTGCCGGGACTTTCCACACTGTGCTGCCGGCTTTGCCCTGGCAGCGTTACTTTGCAGGAGGCGTTTCCTTTGCGCGCCTGCCCTGTTGCCTCACCTGCTCTGATGCCTGTGCAAAAGCTGCTCCTCGGCTTCCTGCTTGCCACGGCTGGTTGTGGTGGTGCCCACCTGTTCGACGCGGACGAGGTGCCAACGGTTGAGGTGGGGGTGGGGCTGCGGCCGCTCATCTCGTGGTCGCCCCCAGAGGCGTACGAACTGAACGTGTACCGGGGCGATAGGGACGGCGACGGCATAGGCGCGCTTTGGACGGCGCGGGGGCCGGGGGGCTACGAAAACAACCTGCGGGCACCCGTCACCTATGGCGTGCCCCCTCCAGACTCCGAGGTGGCTGGGGCGCCGCCACTCGAAGCAGGGCAGACGTACACCGCCGTCGTGGTGCGCAAAGACCCGAAGGGCAGCGGCGACGGCTTTTTCAACACGCGCCATCGGTACGTGGGGCGGCGCACGTTCGTCGCGCGCTGACCCGCACGCACAAGCACAGCCTCACTTTAGCTGCAACCCACCTCCGGCACCGCCCGTAACGGCCTCCGGCTTACCCTCCACCCGCGTGCGATCTTTTCTCTTCGAGCTGCGCGAAGCGCTTCTGACCGCGCTCGACGCCATCTGGCAGAACAAGCTGCGCGCCACGCTTACCACCCTCGGCATCATCATCGGCATCGTCATGGTGACGACGACGATGACGACCATCAACGGGATGGAGCGGGCCTTCGAGCGCTCGATGGCGATGTTGGGTAACAACACGTACTACGTGCAGCAGCAGCCGTGGTTTTACGCGCCCAGCGAGGAGTGGAAGTACCGACGCCGCCCGCGCATCAGCCGCGAACAGGCCATCGTTATCGCCGAAGCCGCCCGTGAGGCCCGCCATCTCGTAGCCGCCGCGCCGTCCGTTTCGTTCGGGTCGGCGATCCAGTACCGCGACCGCGCCGTGCGCTTCGCCTTTGCGCAGGCAACCGTTTCGGACTTCACCCGCGTGGCGGACGTGGACCTCGACGAGGGGCGCTACTTCACCGACTACGAGGAGCGCACCGCCCGCAACGTCGTCGTCATCGGGTCGGCCATTGCTGAGAACCTGTTCCCCAACGAGCGGCCTCTCGGCAAGCGCGTCCGCATTGCCGGGCAGCAGTTCGAGGTCATCGGCGTGCTCAAGGAGCAGGGTAAGTTTCTGGGCCTGTTCTCGTTCGACGAGCAGTTCCACGTGCCGATGGGCGTTTTTACCAAGCTCTACGGGTCGAGCCGCCGCTCCTACGAGGTCAACATCCGCGCCGCCGCCGGCGCGACGCAGGCGCAGGTGGAAGACGAAATACGGGGCATCACGCGGGTGGTGCGCCGCCTCGACGCGCTCGAAGGCGACAATTTCTCCATCAACCGTTCCGAAGCCTTCCGCGACATGGTGTCGGCCACGAAAGCCACCATCTACGGCATCGGCCTTTTCCTGACGGCGCTCGCGCTCGTCGTGGGCGGCATCGGCGTGATGAACATCATGTTCGTCTCCGTCAAGGAGCGCACGCGCGAAATCGGCATCCGCAAGGCGATGGGAGCCAAGCGCCGCGCCATCCTTATGCAGTTTCTCTTCGAGGCCGTCGCCATTTCGCTGCTGGGCGGCCTGATCGGCATCGGCTTGGCCGCCCTCATCACGATGGCCATCAACAGTGTCTTTACCGCCGTGCTCTCGACGGGTGTCGTGGTGCTGGCTTTCGGCATCTGCGTGGGTGTTGGGCTGCTCTTCGGCATCCTGCCCGCGTGGCGAGCAGCCCGCGCCAACCCCATCGAAGCGCTCAGGTATGAGTAGTGGGTTGTACGCTCGGCTTCGCCTCGCTCGTTGACGCCCACGGAGTTAAGCCCGCCTTGCGGGGCGGGCTTGTAGTTGGGTGGATGGGGAGAGGGTTGCCTGGCGATCCAGCCATCTAACCATCTCACTATCAGCGAGCAACGCGAGCGCACTACCCACTACAAGCGAGCAACGCGAGCGTCAACCCACTACCCACCAACCCCATGTCCTTCCCCGAACTCGTCCGCATGGCGCTTTCCGCGCTGGGGGCCAACAAGCTCCGCTCGGCGCTGACGCTGCTGGGCATGGTGATCGGCGTGTTCGCCATTATCGTGTCGGTAACGGCTGTCGAGGTGATCGCCAAGTCGGTGACGGAGGCCGTCGAGTCGTTCGGCTCGTCCACGTTCAGCGTGTACCGCTCGTGGAACCTTCAGGTCGAGGGGGGGCGCAGAAGCTGGCAGGCCTCGCCGCCGCTTACCTACGACGACTTCGAGCGGCTGCGCGAGCGCGCCCTGTTGCCGGTGGCTTTCAGCCCCGAAGTGGACGAGCGCAACACGCGCTTCCGCGCCGGTGGCGTCACCACCGACCCCATCGTGCAGCTCAACGGCTCCAACGAGGACTGGGCGCTCAACAACAACTACGACATCGGCGAAGGCCGCAACCTCACCCCGGACGACGTGCGCCTGGCCCGCCCCGTCGTCGTGCTCGGATCGTCCCTCGCCAGCAAGCTTTTCGAGCACGAGTCGCCGCTGGGCAAGGACGTGGCCAGCGACCGGGGGCGGCTGCGCGTGATTGGCGTCTTCGAAGAGAAGGGCAGCGCCTTTGGCGAGGATCAGGACATGACGGCCCTCGTGCCTATCACGACGCTTTTCAACCTCTACGGCCGCGCCGACCGCGACCTTCAGATCACCGTTCGCGCACCCTCGCAGCAGCGCATGGACGAGACCAAGGACGAGGTGATCGGCCACCTGCGCGTCATCCGCAGGGTGCGCGCCGGGGAGGACAACAACTTCCAGATCGATAGCAACGAGGCCGGACTGGAGGACTTCCGTGGGCTGACGGGGGCCGTGGCGATGGGCGGCGCGGGCATCGGCCTGCTGACGCTCCTGGCCGCCGGCATCGGCATCATGAACATCATGCTCGTCTCTGTGACCGAGCGCACGCGCGAAATCGGCATCCGCAAGTCGCTGGGCGCGCGGCGCCGCGACGTGCTGCGGCAGTTCCTGCTCGAAGCCATCGTGCTGTGCCAGATCGGTGGCCTCATCGGCCTGCTAGGCGGCATCGCCGTCGGTAACCTCGTCACGCTCTTTTTCGAGACTTCCATCGTGTTTCCGTGGGGGTGGGCCGTTGGCGCCGTGCTCGGCGTCACCGCTTTCGCCGTCATCTTCGGCGTCTATCCCGCCTGGAAAGCTGCCGGGCTCGATCCCATCGAGGCGCTCAGGTACGAGTAGTACGCAGTGGGTAGTGCGCTCGGCTCCGCCTCGCTTGTAGACGCGCCCTGCGGGCGCTTGTAGTGGGTTGGATAGAGATGGTTGGGATGGCTGAGTTGGGCACTGAGCCCTTCTACCCACAACAACGAGGCGGAGCCGAGCGCACTACTCACCACAAGCCCGCGAAGCGGGCGTCAACCCACTACCTACTCACTCATGAACCAGGACGAACAGAAAAAGCGCGTCGGCACGGCGGTTGCGCAGATGATCGAAAGCGGGATGCGGCTGGGCATCGGCACCGGCTCCACGGCGGCCTGTGCCCTCGAAGCCCTGGCCCGGCGCGTGCGCGACGAAGGGCTGCGGGTGACGGGCGTACCCACGTCGTTCGCCTCGGAACGCCTGATGCGCCAGCACGGCCTGACCGTCTCAACCCTCGACCAGACACCGGAACTCGACCTGGCCTTCGACGGGGCCGACGAGTTCGACCCCCTTTTCAACCTCATCAAAGGGCGCGGCGCGGCGCAGACGCGCGAGAAAATCGTCGCCACGCAGGCCGCTCGCTTTGTCGTACTCGTGGACGCGTCCAAGCGTGTGGCGCGGCTGGGCGAGAAGATGCCCGTGCCCGTCGAGGTGGTGCCGATGGCGTTCGCACCCGTCGAGCGGCGGCTCGAAGC
>CBDUBO010000261.1:0-4402 GCA_965365405.1 uncultured Rhodothermales bacterium
TCTCGTACGTCAACACGCAGGATTTGCAGGAGTACCAGGTGCGGGCGCGCGTGGTAGTATTGGCCGCGAGCGCGTGCGAAACGGCGCGCCTGCTGCTCAACTCGAAGTCACCCCGCCACCCGGACGGGCTCGCCAACGGCAGCGGCGTCGTGGGCCGCTACCTGATGGACTCGACCGGCACAGACGTGTCCGGCTTTTTCCCCCAGCTCGTGGATCGCCCGGCCTACAACGAGGACGGCACCGGGGGGGCGCACATCTACATCCCGTGGTTCGGCTACAACGAGAAGCGCGACTTCGGGCGCGGCTACCACTTCGAGGTGTGGGGCGGGCGCGGTCAGCCCGGCTACGGCTTCATGGGCGGCGTCCACAACTATAACGGGCGCATCAACGACGCCCGAAACACGCCGCGCGTGCGTGGCGGCGGCGGCTACGGGGCCGACCTCAAAAACGATTACCGCCGCTTCTACGGTGCGTTTGTCGGCTTCTCCGCGCGCGGCGAGATGATCGCCCGCAAAGAGAACTACTGCGAAATTGACCCCGCCGTGGTGGACCGCTACGGCATCCCCGTGCTCCGCTTCAACGTGCAGTGGAGCGACGAGGAGTACAACCAGATCCGGCACGCGCAGATCAAGGGCCGCGAACTCATCGAGGCGATGGGCGGGCAGGTGATGGGCTCCATGCCGACGAAGGAACGGGGCTACGGCATCACGCAGCCCGGCGAGATCATCCACGAAGTGGGCACCGTCCGCATGGGCGACGACCCGCGCACGTCTGCGCTCAACCGCTGGTGTCAGGCCCACGAAGCCTCCAACGTGTTCGTCGCCGACGCCGCGCCGTTCGTGTCGCAGGCCCACAAAAACACGACGTGGACGATTCTGGCGATGGCCTGGCGCACGGCCGAGCACATCGCCGAGTTGCGCCAGCGGAATGAGGTGTGAGGCTGGATGGTTGTCTTGGTCATTGACCATTCACCACTCTACCTATCGAATCCATCCTACATCCCGCCTCCAGGCCAGACCCTCCACTCCACATCCCTGCCATCCATGGACCGCCGCCAGAGCCTCAAGTTGTTCGCCCTCGCCCCTCTTCCCTTTGCCCTGGGCTGCGAGTGGGGGCCGGACGAAGTGGAACACGCCCACCGGCAGATGGAAGCCGCTACTGTGGCCGGCGACGGCACGCGGCAGTTTTTCAACGACCACGAATTCGAGACCGTGCGCGTGCTCGTGGACCTGATTCTGCCCGCCGACAATCGCTCCCCCAGCGCCAGCGCCGTCAAGGTGCCGGAGTTCATGGACTTCATGGCGCGCGACCAGCCGGGAATGCAGGTGCCGCTGCGCGGCGGCCTGGCGTGGCTCGACGCCCACACACGTCGCCGCTTCGGGCGCACCTTCGTGGAAGCGTCGGACGAGGAGCGCCGCAGCATTCTCGACGAGATCGCCTACCCGGAAGATGCCACGCCCGAGGTGCAGCACGGCGTAGCGTTTTTCAACCGCTTCCGCGACCTCACGGCTTCCGGCTACTTTTCGTCCAAAGAGGGCATGGAAGACCTCCAGTACCTGGGCAACGTGGCCGTGGCCGAGTGGAAGGGCGCGCCGCCCGAAGAAATCCGTCGGCTGGGCCTGGAGCCAGTCGCGTGGCGTGTAGCCTGATCGTTCGTCCTTTCCTGCTATGAAACCCGCCCTTCTCGGCGCACTCGTCACGATGCTTGCCACCGCCGCCGAAGGGTATGCCCAGCAGCCGCTGGGCCTGTTCACCGGTCAGACAGACGTGGGCCCGGTGCGGCACACCGGTTACGCCACCTACGACGCCGACGCACAGGTGTACACCGTCAGCGGGTCGGGCACAAACCTGTGGGCCGAGCGCGACGAGTTCCACTTCGTCTGGAAGCGGATGCGGGGCGATTTCGTACTCCGCACGCACGCAGCGTTTGCCGGGACGGGCACGGACCCGCACCGCAAAATGGGCCTGATGGTGCGCGCCGGGCTCGACCCGAGCGCCGCATACGCCGATGCCGCCCTCCACGGCGACGGGCTGACGGCGCTCCAGTACCGGCGCGCGCCGGGCGCGGCGACGGAAGAAGTGCGTGCCGGAACGGTCGCGCCGGACGTGATCCAGCTCGCCCGCAAAGGCAACACCTACACGATGTCCGCCGCGCGGATGGGCGAGCCGTTCACCGAGACGATCCTACCCGGCCTCGACCTGGGCGACGAGGTGTACGTGGGCCTCTTCGTGTGCGCGCACAACGCGGACGTGGTAGAAACGGCCACGTTCCGCAACGTCCGCATCGTCGTGCCCGCGCCGGACGGCTTTGCGCCCTACCGAGACTACATCGGCAGCAACCTCGAACTCCTCGACGTGACGACGGGCCACCGGCGCGTGGTCTACCACACGCCCCGCTCCATCCAGGCCCCCAACTGGACGCCGGACGGACAGGCGCTCATCTTCAACGCCGAAGGCCTCCTCTACCGCTTCGACCTCGCCCGGCAGGCCCCCGAAGTCATCCCGACGGACTTCGCCAACCAGAACAACAACGACCACGTGCTCTCCTTCGACGGCACGAAGCTCGGCATCAGCCACCACGACGCCGACGCCGGCCACTCTCTCGTGTACACCGTCCCCGTTGCAGGAGGCGTGCCTGTGCGCGTGACCGCCGCCGGCCCGTCGTACCTGCACGGCTGGTCGCCAGATGGGCAGTGGCTCACCTACACCGGCGGGCGAGACGGCAACTACGACATCTACAAAATCCCCGCGACGGGCGGCGACGAGATCCGGCTGACGAGCGCCGAGGGGCTCGACGACGGCTCGGAGTACGCGCCCGACGGACGGCACATCTACTTCAACTCGGCCCGCACGGGGCGCATGCAGCTCTGGCGCATGAACCCCGACGGCAGCGCGCAGGAGCAACTCACCGACGATGGCTTCAACGACTGGTTTCCGCACGTCTCGCCGGACGGCAAGTGGATCGTGTTTCTGTCGTACCTGCCCGATGTGGCGGCGGGCGACCATCCGTGGTACCGGCCCGTGTACCTGCGCCTGATGCCCACTGACGGCGGCGCGCCGCGCGTGATCGCGTACGTGTACGGCGGGCAGGGCACGATCAACGTCCCCTCGTGGTCGCCCGACAGCAAGCACGTCGCCTTCGTGAGCAACACGGCGTTTCGGTAGGCGCGCCCCGCCGGGCGAGCAGGCACGGAGCCCATTGCCCTGCCCTCCGACACGCTACAACTGCCAGTCGGCGCGGAGTTTTTGCGCCTGCCGCCGCGACACCTCCACGCGGTGCCCGCCCGCCCGCAGCACGAGCCCGCCCCCGAACCACGGCTGCACGTCCGTCACGTGGCCGAGCCCGACGATCTGCTGGCGGTTGGCGCGGAAGAAATGCGCCGGGTCGAGTCGCTTTTCGAGCGCGGCCAGCGACCGCGGGATCAGCGGTTTTTCGCTTCCGAAGTGGAGGCGCGCGTAGTTGCCGACGCCTTCGATGAGCACCACGTCGGCCAGGCGGACGAACCAGCCCCGCTCGCCGTCGCGCACAAAAACGCGGCTTTCCGGCCCGAGGGGCGCTTCGGTCGGTGGAGCGGAGTGACCGCTGTTCCTCACCTTTTCGAGCGCGAGCGCCAGCCGCAGAGGCTCAACAGGCTTGAGGAGGTAATCGAACGCGCTCACCTCGAAGGCGCGCACGGCGTACTGGTCGTAGGCCGTCACGAAGACGACGGCAGGCACCCAGTCGAGGCGTTCGAGCACATGGAAGCCCGTCGTTCCGGCCAGCTCGATGTCGAGCAGGACGAGGTCGGGCCGGAGAGTGGTGATGGCGGCTACGGCCTCATCACCCGTGGCGGCCTCGCCGACGACCTCCACGTCGGCATGGGCGGCGAGCAGGCGGCGCAGCTCGGCGCGGGCGAGGCGCTCGTCGTCAACGAGGAGGACGTTCACGGCAGCAGGCGGGCGGGCAGGTACACGTCGGCGTTCACTTTCGCGCCGCCTTCGTCCAGGCGCAGCAGGGCCCGCTCGCCATAGAGCAGGCGGAGCCGCTCGCGGACGTTGCGCAGCCCGTGGGCTTCGTCGCCGGTAGCGGGGGTGATGGTGCCGGGATTTTCGACGCGCAGATGCAGCGCCCCGCCCTCCACCACCGCCCCGACGGCCACCACGCCGCCCTCGGCGCGCGAGGCCACGCCGTGCTTGACGGCGTTCTCGACAAGCGTGAGCAGCACGAGCGGAGGCACACGAAACTGCTCGGCGTCCGGCTCGACGCGCCATTCCACCTGCAAGCGGTCCTCGAAGCGCAGCGTTTCGAGGGCCAGGTAGTCGCGCACGGCCTCCAGCTCAGACGGCAACGGGACGGTTTCGACCTGACTCGTGCGCAGCGTGTAGCGCAACAGGCGCGCCAGCCGCGTCGTGGCGTCCTGCG
>CBDUBO010000262.1:0-4389 GCA_965365405.1 uncultured Rhodothermales bacterium
CCCTTCAAGCTGCTCGTGGACGAGGAAACGCCCATCATTGCGCAGACCGTCATCATTGCGACGGGCGCGAGCGCGAAGTATCTGGGTCTTGAAAACGAAAAAAGACTACTCGGCTACGGCGTCAGTGCCTGCGCCACGTGCGACGGGGCCTTTTTCCGCAACCAAGAAGTTGCCATTGTGGGGGGCGGGGACACAGCAATGGAGGAGGCCCTTTTCCTGACGCGCTTCGCCTCGAAAGTCCACGTAATCCACCGGCGCAGCGAGCTCCGGGCGTCGAAAATCATGCAGGAGCGGGCGTTTGCCCACCCGAAAATCACCTTCCACTGGAATACGGCGGTGACGGACGTGCTGGGCGACAAGCAGGTGGAGGCGCTGCGGCTCGAAAACGTCGAGACGGGCGAGACACGTGACCTGAATGTGGGTGGCTTTTTCGTGGCCATCGGGCACGAGCCCAACACGAAGGTGTTTCGCGGCTGGCTCGACATGGACGAGGCTGGCTATATCCAGACGCACGCGGATTCGGCCCACACCAACGTCGAGGGGGTTTTTGCGTGTGGCGATGCGCAGGACCACGTGTACCGCCAGGCCATCACGGCGGCGGGTACGGGCTGCATGGCCGCCATCGACGCTGAGCGCTTTCTGGCCGAGTGCGGCGTCATTGACGACGTGCGGACGGAAACCGAGTACCACGCTGCCCCCGCCCTGGACAGCGAAACAGGTAAAACCGTCGAGGAGTCGAAGCAGACGGCTTGATTTTCACGCAGCAAGGGGCGGTTGTGTGCGCTTCCATCGTATTCGTGCTGAGTAGGGACGTGTCGCGGCACGTCCCTACGTGCTTTTAGGTACGGGGCGTATCGAACGTATCGGGCTCAGCCGCCCCGTCGGTTTCGGCGGCGAGGCGTAGGAAGCGTTCGTCCTCGCGTGCCTCGGCGTAGAGCCCGACGCTGCTGCCCACCCAGCCCACGGAGACGGCGCTGCGGGCGAATAGGGCCGCTTGCTGGAGCGCGAACAGTACGGCAATGCCTGCCACGCTTGCCGAGCGCAGCCCGGCGTCTATGGCGAAGGGCAGTAGCCACAAGCCGAGGCCCAGCACGAACCACACCAGGTAAAGCCGCACCGCCGCGCCGTGTCTGGGCGGAAAACGCAGGCCCGCACGGATAGCCTTGCCGGGCGCGGCATCCTCTACCACGAGTGCAGCGCGGGCGTATTCGTGCATCAGGTCGAGCACGGCGAGCGCTGTCACGCATAGCGCCGGCACCAACACGAGTTGCGTCCAGAAAATGCCGACTTCGCCCTCGAACACCAGCCCGAGCACGCCAGAGAGCAGCACCAGCGCCGCGAGTGCGAGCAGGGCTGCGAACGCGAAGAACAGCGCCACGAGCAACCCTCGCCAGCCCCACCGCCCGACGCCTACCCAGAAGCCTGACGCGCTGCCCGGGCAGAGCGCGGCGGCCATTCCCGTGAGCGCCACCGCCCGAACCAGCCCGTGCACGGGCACCAGCACGAAGGCCAGCAGAACGGTGAGGCCGGTACGCTCGGCCGTTGCCTGCAGCAGGCTCCACCACGTCACGGCGTCCACCGCTCGCAGGTCGAGCGGCAGGGCGGCGTACTCCGTGGCGCGTTCGAGGGCCAGGCCGAGCGGCAGCACGATGAGGGCAGAGAACACCAGGCTGAGCGCGTACAGCCCGATGCTCAGGCCCGGCTGATGGCGGGCCCCGGAGAGGCCGCGCCGGAAGTGCCGTTTCCAGAGAGACGCGCTCATAAACCGGACGCGAGAAAGAGGAGCTGCTGTGCCCAGGCCAGATATTTCGTTTGCATCTTGTGCGCCCACGCCACGTCGGGCGCTGCGCTGCGGTGGTTGTCCAGCGGCGTGGCGTCGAGGGGCAGGCCGCCGGGATTGAGGCGAGCCGTACGCAAGGGGGAGGAGGCGCGGTAGTGGAACGCGCGCGTGGCGTCGCGGCCATCGTAGCGCAGCGTGTCCACGGTGCCGTCAGCAAATTCGAGGACGAGCGTCTGTGGGAAAAGGCCGCGCTCCGCACGTGCCACGGTTACCGTGCCGCAGCTTCCGGCTACTGCGCACGTGCTGTCGGGCACGATGGACGTGATGCCGTAGTCCACGACATCAGAGCCATAGACGTAGGCGTCGAAAAACCACGACAAATCTTGCCCTGCCACCTCCTCGGCCACGGCCCGGAAGTCGCGCGTGGTGGGGTGGCGGAAGCGCCACCGCGCGTAATACGTCTGCATCACCCGGTTCATCGTCGGCTCGCCCAGGTGGCGCTGGAGCGAGAGCAAGATGGTGGCGGGCTTGCTGTAGGCGAGTTTGCTGTACCCCTGCATCTGGTAGGCAGGCGTGGCAATGACGCCGCTGCCGGGGTTGGACGTGAGATAACTGAGCCGCTGAAACGCCTCGTCAGAGAGCTCCAGGCCGGGCAGGTCGAGAACGCTCCCTGAACCGTAGGCATCGTCCATGATGCGGGCTTCGAGATATGAATTGAGGCCTTCGTCCAGCCAGGCCTCCTCGGCTTCGTTGGAGGCCAGCATCCCGTAGAAGTACTGGTGTCCGAACTCGTGGATCGTGACCAGTTCGAGCGCCCGTGCCCAGCGGGGTAGGCCGTAAACCGTGCCGCACGTGATGAGCGTCGGGTATTCCATGCCATTCGCGCCGCCCACGGCGTCCACGAGCGTGAGCGTGGTATAGGGGTATGGGCCTACCCAGCGCGCATAGCGTTCGAGGGCGACTTTCGCGGCGTCGAAGTGGCGGTGGGCCTGCCCCTCGTGTTCGGGCTGGACGAGCAGCCGCAGCCGGACGTGCGCCCACTGGTCTTCGTACACCTCGAAGGCAGGCGAGGCAGTCCACGCGAAATCGTGCACGTCGTCCGCGCTGTACGTCAGCGCGACGGTGCCGGCCTCAGTGGCCTCGGCAGTGCGCAGGCCGGTCGCGCCGACGTGGTAACCCGCCGGCACACGCAGTGTGACACGGTAGCTGCCGAAGTCGGCGTAGAATTCGGTGTTGCGGTGAAACTGGTGCGTGCTCCAGCGCCCGCGCGGGGCCTCTGCCGGGACGTAGCGCTGGCCGGGGATTTCGCGCACGCCCAGCTTGGGAAACCACTGCGCCACCATGAAAAACGGCTCACCCGTCGAGGCCGTGGCCCATCCTGTGCGGGCGAAGATGCGGGGCAGGCGGGCCGTGAAGCGCACGTCGAGCACGGCGCTGTCGCCCGGCGCGACGGCCCGGGGCAGCACGACCTCGGCCACCGTCCGGTCGTCCGGGTTGTCGTCCGTCGTCTGGATAAAGGCGAGGTGCTGGGCCAGGCTGGTGCCGTCGCTCAGCCGCATTTCCTCAATTTCGATGCCGCCCCAGCCTTTTTCGCCCAGCCTGTAGCCACGGTGCGAACCGCCGGACTCTCGCATGAACGTCGAGAGCGAGTCGCGGAAGGCGTTGAGGTAGAGGTGAAACTGGAGCGTGTCCACAGGCACCCGGTCGGGGTTGCGCCACGTGATGCGCGCCGTACCCGCGACGGTGCGGGCTTCGGGGTCGAGCGTCACGTCCATCACGTAGCGCACGCGCCGGTCGGAAAGCGCCGTGTCCGCCACCGTCGGGCGGTCGGGGGGCGGGCTGGAGGGCGCGGGGGCGGGCTGGCACGCGGCAAGCGCGAGCAGGCACAGAGCGGCAAGAAGGGGCGTTACACGCATGGCAGAACTTATCGCGCTGCAACATACGTCTGGGAGGAGGGGGCAGGGTAGCGGGTGAAGGGCAGGGGAGTTGCAAACCCGTAGCGCCAGTTCAGCCTGTGTATCCTGCCCCGTTCCAGACCTAGACTCAGCCTACTACTCCGATGCTTCCCCCTCAAGCCCATCTCTGCGACGTTGGACCCCGCGACGGATTCCAGTTCGAGCAGAAGCCTATCCCGACCGAACTCAAGGTCGAGACGATTGCAGCGCTCGTGGAGGCGGGCGTCAGGCGCGTGCAGGCCACGTCGTTTGTGCATCCGCGCTGGGTGCCGCAGATGGCCGACGCCGAGGCCGTCCTGAAGGCGGTGCCGCACCGTCCCGGCGTGGTCTATACCGCGCTCGCGCTCAACGCCAGGGGCGTCGAGCGGGCGGCCGCCGCCGGGGTGACGCACATCGATCTGTCCATCGCCACCAATGAAAAGCACGCCCGCGACAACACCAACATGGGTGTGGACGACGCGGTGCGCGAGGCGGAAGCGATGATCAAGCTGGCCTTCGATGCCGGAATGCAGGTGCAACTGGGCTTCCAGACCGTGTGGGGCTACGGTGCGCCCGAGGACACACCGCTCGAACTCGTCTGCAACCTCGCCCGCCGCTTTGCCCATGCCGGGCTCGAAAGCCTGTCGCTCGCCGACTCGACGGGCTACGCCAACC
>CBDUBO010000263.1:0-4387 GCA_965365405.1 uncultured Rhodothermales bacterium
ACTGCTTTTCAGCGTGCCCGACACGTCGCGGCTCCAGTCAGGGCAGCAGTTCGTTCACCAGATGCGCCTGCTTGCGCCACCGGGCGAGTACGAACTGCGTCTGACGCTGCCTGCCACCGCCGCTCGCGCCGAACTGTCGCTGCGCCGCGACGTGATCGTGCCCGACTATGCTGACGCCACCACGGCCCGCCTGTCGGACGTGACGCTGGCCTCGCAGATCATGCAGGGGCAGGATGCGCAGGATCCGTTTTTCAAGAACGGCCTCATCGTGCGGCCCAACGCCACGCAGCTTTTCGGGGAGGGACTGCCCCGGATGTTCTACTACGCCGAACTCTACCACCCCGGCGCGCTCGTGGACGGGCAGAACTACACCCTGCTCACGTACGTGTCGGAGGCGAACCGGCCGCAGCCCGTGGGAGATTTGCAGCGCCGCGCCGAACGCGCCGTGCGCGCCGTGGACGTGTTGGCCGGCTCGTTCAGCCTGTCCGAACTGCCCTCCGGGCCCTACCTGCTGCGGCTCGTCGTGCTCAACAGCGCCAACGAGGCCGTCGTCGAGCAGCAGCGCCGCTTTTTCGTCTACAACCCCGGCGTGGCGGCAACCGCGGCCGGGAACGTGCTGGAGACGACGTTCGAGACGAGTCCGTACGCGGTGATGCCCGAGGCCGAGGTGGACCGCATGGTGGCGCACATCGACCCCATCGCGAGCGAGGGTGAGCGCCGCCGCCTGCGCAACCTGAGCGACCTGGAAGCGCGGCAGCGCTTTCTGATGGACTTCTGGGTGGTGCGCGATCCCAACCCGGCTACCGAGATGAACGAGTACAAAGACGCCTACTACCAGCGCCTTCAGTACGCCGACGACCGGTACAGCGTGGCAGGCCGCGAAGGCTGGCGCACCGAGCGGGGCCGCGTGCTGCTCAAGTACGGGATGCCGTCATCCATCGACCCTCACCTGTTCACGCGCGAGCGCAAGCCTTACGAAATCTGGATCTACAACAACATCCCTGGCGAAGGGCAGGCGCAGTTCATCTTCTACGACCCTAACGGCTTCGGCGACTTCCGCCTGTTGCACGCCACGGTGTCGGGCGAGCGTCAGAACCCGGACTGGGAGCGCGAATTGCAGCGGTAGGGGGAAGGGCGGATTTGCTGCGTGAGGATTCGCTTTCCGAAATCCTACTTCCGCAACCCCAAATCGTCCTCACGCCATCGCGGCGGCGGACACGTCGGGGTGGGCGCGCACGAAGTCCACGAGGGCCTGCACGTACGCGTTGAAGGGCGGGCACGCGATGCCGCTGCCTTCGAGGTCGCGCAGCGTGTTCGCACAGGTATAATGGGCGGGGTGGACGAAGTAGCGGAACGCTTCGGGCTCGATCTCGACGAGCTTCTCGAGCACGCGCACGCGCGCCAGCAGATCGCCCACGAGCGTGGGGGAAACGGGTACGCGGACGATGTGGGTGCCTGTGGCTTTTTCCAGCGTGGCAATCATCTGCGGCACGCTCAGCGGCGCGGGGTCGCATAGCTGATACACGCGACCTTTGCTTTCAGGCAGCCCGCTCAGGTGCGCGAGGGCGTCCACCACGAAGTCTCTCGGCACCACGTTGACGCTGTAGCGCTCGGCGTTGGGCGCGATGGGCACTGGCGCCACCCGGCCCCAGCGCAGCAGCCACCGGATGATGTAATACGGGCCGTCGTACTTCTGCGTCTCGCCCGTCTTACTGTCGCCCACGACGATGGCGGGGCGGTAGATGGTGGCCGGCAGACCCGTCCGCATCGCCTGCTGCACGGCTACCTCGGCGCGGAATTTCGTTTCCTCGTAGGCATTGTGGAAACGCTGGCCCACGTCCAGGTCGGCTTCGGCGAAAACCCCGGTGTGCTGCCCGCTCACGTAGCACGTGCTGACGTAGTGGAAGCGTTCGAGGGCGGGGCAGCCCTGCGCAAACCGCAGCACGTGCGCCGTCCCCGCCACGTTGACGGCTTCGGCCAGCCCCTTCTCGACGCCCAGGTCGTACACGGCGGCGAGGTGGTAGATTTCGCGCACGTCGCGCTGCCAGTCGGCGCCGGACAGGCCCAGGTCGGCGGCGCGCACGTCGCCCGCGACGAGCCGGATGCGACCCGCCGGAACGCCCGCGGCCTGCGTGAGCGCCGCCGCCCGCTCGGTGGCCAGACCCTGAAACCGCGCCTGCACCAGACACACGATGGGCATGTCGCGGCGGCGCAGCAGGTGCGGCACGAGCGACGAGGCGAGAAAGCCGGGAAAGCCAGTGAGGAAAATCAAGAGTGTGCCGAATGACGGATGACAAGTGACCAATCTCCACCCCTCACCGCAGGCCGGGGAGGTGGCGCAGCACGCGCAGCACCGTGCCCAGCACGGCCGTGAACGCCTCGGCATCCTCACCCCGCGCAGGGCCGATGGGGCGGAGGCGCTGCACGGAAACGGTTTGCGGCTCGGTGAACCGGAAGAATCCCTCGCGTCCGTGGCGTCGCCCCAGCCCGGATGCCTTCATGCCTCCCATCGGGGCATCTACCGAACCCCACGTGGCCTGGTATGCTTCGTTCACGTTTACTGTGCCGCAGCGGATCTGCCTAGCCAACTGCTGCCCGCGCGCGGCGCTGCGCGTCCACACGCTCGCGTTGAGACCGTACTCTGAGTCGTTAGCGAGCCTTACCGCCTCCTCGTCCGAGCCGAACGGGTAGAGCGCGGCGACGGGCCCAAACGTCTCCTCCCGAAACGCCGCCATGCCTGGCCCCACGCCTTCGAGCAGGGTGGGCGCGTAAAAGAGCGGGCCGAGGTCGGTGCGGCGGTGGCCGCCCGTGAGCACGGTGGCCCCCTTGCGCACGGCGTCGGACACGTGGCGCTCGACCTTTTCGAGCACGTCGGTGGAGACGAGCGATCCCATCTCTACCTCGTAGCCTTCCGCACCCAGCCGTAGCGCCGCCACACGCTTGATGAGCCGCGCCCGAAAGTCGGCATAGATCGCGTGGTGCGCGTAGAGCCGCTCGAATGAAACGCAGAGCTGGCCCGCATTGGCAAAGCAACCCCGCACCGCACCCTCGACCGCCGCGTCCAGGTCGGCGTCGTCGAGTACGAGCATCGGGTTTTTGCCGCCCAGTTCGAGCGAGACAGGGATGAGGTTGTGCCCGGCCTGCGCGGCCACGCGGCGGCCCACCTCAGTCGAGCCGGTGAAACAGAGGGCGTCCACGCCGTCTATGAGCGGCGGCCCCAGCGTCTCGCCCCGCCCCGTCACGATCTGAAACACGTTTTCCGGCAGGCCCGCCTCGCGCAAGAGGTGCAGCACGCGCAACGCCGTCAGCGACGTCTGCTCGGCGGGTTTGAGAACCGCCGCGTTGCCCGCGAGAAGCGCCGGCAGGGCGTCCGAGACGGCAAGCGTGAGCGGGTAATTCCACGGCGCGATAAAGCCGACGACGCCCACCGCGTGGCGGTGCTCGCGTGTGGTGGTCAGCAGCGGCACGGCCCCGCTGCGGCGGACAGTCCGCAGCCAGCGTGGCGCGCGGTAGGCGTAGTAGCGCGCGTTGTTGGCCACGTCGAATACCTCCTCCGCCGCGTGCCGCCGCGCTTTGCCACTTTCAAGCTGCATCAGGTCTATCAGGTCTTCGCGGCGCTGGAGCACGAGGTCGTGGAAGCGCAGCACGACGGCCGCGCGTTCGCGGGGCGTCCACGCCTGCCAGGCGGCCTGCGCCGTGCGCGCCCGTTCGAGGGCAAGCGCTACGTCACGTGCCGTGCAAAGGGGCAACGCAGTGGTGGGCTGGCCGGTGAAGGGGGCGAAGACGGTGAACGTCTCGGCGCTGCCCGCGTGTCGCGTGATGCCGTCCGTCAGGCTGGAAAAACGGGGAGGTGGGGCAGCGGTGAGCGGTTCAGGCATCGGTACGGCGGCAGTGGCGGTAGGGCAAAGGTACGCGCCGGTTTTACCCGCGCTCTTGCCGCTCGTCTGCAAACAATTGTGTGATCCCGCCAGCGGCGGGGTGGGGCGCGCAGCGACGCTCCTATCTTGCGGCCCGTCACCCCGAAACGGCCTGTTGCCATGAAACGCTACCTGCTCGCCTTTTTGTTTATCTGCACGCTTGCCCTACCGGCCTGCCAGTGCGACGATCCGCCGGACATTGGCCCGGTCGAGGACGCGGCGCTTGTCCTGCCTGCATCGTACGGGCGGGCGTAACGACCGTCGGGGACGATGCCGTTAGGGACGTGGCGTACTACGTTCCTGCGTTTGTTTACCCCTCGGGCAGAACCGGGCACCGTCCGGTGGGCCGGCGCGTTGACAGACGCCCAACGCCCCCGCTATGCGCATCCCGCCCGAAAAGGTCGAAGAAGTCCGACAGGCCGCCGACATCCTCGAAGTCGTCGGCGACTACGTGAAGCTCAAAAAGCGCG
>CBDUBO010000264.1:0-4371 GCA_965365405.1 uncultured Rhodothermales bacterium
TTGGCGTAGCCCGCGTCGATGGCGGCGCGCAGCGTGCGCCCCGTCGTCATTTCCTCCCGGATGCGCTCGAAGATGAGCACGTTGGCGTCCACGGCCATACCGATGGTGAGCACGATGCCCGCCATACCCGGCAGCGTGAGCGTGGCGTTGAAGCCCGCCAGGATGCCGAGGATGAAGATGACGTTGATGAGCAGCGCCACGTCCGCCAGCACGCCCGCCGTGCGGTAGTACACGATCATGAAGAGCACCACGAGCGTGAAGCCGATCAGCAGCGAGCGCAGGCCCGCACGGATGGACTCGGCACCCAGGCTCGGCCCGACCGTCCGCTCCTCGATGATGTTGACGGGCGCGGGAAGCGAGCCCGACTTGAGGATCGTCACGATGTCGCTGGCCTCGTCGCGCGAGGCGAGTCCGGTGATGGACGAGCGACCCCCGGCAATGCGGCCCAGCACGTTCGGGTACGAATACACGACGTTGTCGAGCACGATGGCGACCTGCTTGCCGACGTTCGCGCCCGTCAGGCGGGCCCAGGTGCGGGCGCCTTCGGGGTTCATCGTCATCGACACCTGCGCCTGGTTCGTCTCGTCGAAGTCCACGCCGGCCTCGGTGATCACGTCGCCCGTGAGTTCGACGTTTTCGCGCACGCCCAGCAGGTTGATCATCGTGCCGTCCGCATCCCCCGGACGCGCTTCGTACATCAACTCGACGCCGGCGGGCAGCATGTTCTGCACTTCGGGGCGGAAGAGGGCGCGGTTGAGGGCCGCCGTGTCCGCCACGGCCACCGTCCCGAAGACGACGGACGCCTGCGGATACGTCTGGAGGTAGCGCAGGATGGGGTTGGCGACTTCTTCCTGCGAGGGGCTCGTCAGGTCAGCCACATTGAGCGTGGTGTCTCCGGCCACGCCCGTCGAGTCGCCCGCAACGGTGCCGGCGAGCACGGTGTCCGGCTGCGCAGGCGTGTTGCCGCCCTGGCGGTCGTAGTAGGCGATGATGTCGCCGAGCGAGCGCTGGAGCGCTTCGGGGTCGGCCATGAGGCGAAATTCGAGGCGGGCCGTGCCACGCAGCAGGCGCCGCACGCGCTCCGGTTCGTCAATGCCGGGGAGTTCCACGACGACGCGGCGCGTGCCCTGCTTGACGATGGACGGCTCGGTCACGCCGAAGCGGTCTACGCGCTGGCGCACGATCTCGATGGCGCGGTCCACGGCGGCATCGGCCTCGGCGCGCAGGTAGGCGGCCACCTCGGCGTTGGACGAGCCGCGCGAGATGCCCGAGCCTTCGTTGCGGAAATAGCGCGACAACCGGGCGTCGGGGTCGCGGCTTTCGAAGGCGCGCACGAACAGGTCCACGAACGCCTCGTCGGACGTAGCGGCCAGGCGCGTCGCCTCGGCCAGCGTCGAGTCGAACGTGGCGTCGGTGTCAGAGGCGAGGGCGCGGACGAGCGCGTCCACGCGCACTTCCATCGTCACGTGCATCCCGCCCTGGAGGTCGAGGCCGAGGTTGAGGGCGCGCTCACGCAGGTCGCGGATCTTCTGGAAGTTCTCCGTCTCGTAGGCCGCGCGCTCCTCGCCTTCGAGGTTGTTGAGGCCGCGGCTGGCGAAGTAGTAGCGAACGGAAGGGACGAGGTAGAAACCGGTCAGGAGGAGGAAGAAGACCACCAGACCGATGCGAAGGGCATTGTTTCGCATAGATGTCGAATAGGATAGTGCGTAGAAAAGGCGCACCCCTGCCCTGCTCCGAGGGTCGAGGCACGACGAGGTATCAGGAGTGAGGAGCCGGAGGGCTCCGTACCGTCAGGGCGCGCGCGGCGACAGGGCAGCCCCGATGAGCAGCGCGAAGGGTGCTGCCGCCGGTGTGGCCGTAGGAGCGGCGTTGCCGACCGCCAGGTCAACAGCAGCAGGGTCGGCCTGAAGCCCGGCCAGAGATGCGCCCGGCGCGGGTGGCGGAGATGCCGCGCCTTGCACGAGCGCCGGCCCATCGCCCGTGGCCACGGGCACAGCGGCCATCTGCTGGCTCAGGCGCAGCACGTCTTCGGGCGAGAAGCTTTCCAGCCCGAACCAGGCAGGGTCGGCCTCTTCCCGCTGGGCGAGGGCCTGTACCAGCCCCTGCGCGCCGGGTGGCACGTCGGGCAGCACGCTGGCCAGGGCGGCGTCGAGCGCCTCGCGGTGCGTCTCCCCGGCGTAGCCCCGCAACCACGTGATCCAGCGCTCGCGGGCCACCGCGTCCCGCCCGAAGGGCAGCACAGAGGCCGTTATTCCTGCCAGCAGCAGGAGGGCGACAAAGCGCTGGAGCGTGAGGTGGCGCATAAGGTGGGTGGCGGGGCGGCGAATTTAACGATCCTGACACGGCTTCACGCCAACCGCACGCGCGATTCATGCGAGGGGCCGGGATATGACACACACCTGACAGCCATCATGCCCCATTCTTGCGGCGAATGGAACTGACTGCTGCCATGTCCCAGCCCATTGCGCTCCGCGACCTCCTCCCTTCCGCCCTGCGGCAACTGGCTACGCCCGCCCGTCCGCGTGCCGAGCGTGCGGGCGACCACGGCCCGCGCACCCGCGGCGAAGGCCCCACGCTGTCGCACCTCTTGCTGCGGGTGGACGAGTCGTCTCGCCCCGCGCCTGCCCCTGCGCAGCCGTAACGCGTTACCCGTACACGCGCGGCACGCGGCGGCTGACGCCGCAGGCGATTTCGTAGGAAATCGTATCCAGCCACGCGGCTACTTCTGTCGCGCTCGGCCCGCCGGGACCGAACAGGACCACCTCATCCCCCACCGCTACGGGGCTCGGCGCGGTGGCCGGACCTGCCGCGATCATGAAATAATCCATGCACACGTTGCCAACGATGGGGTAACGCTGCCCGGCTACGGCAACCTGCCCCCGGTTGGAAAGTCCGCGCCGGACGCCGTCGGCGTAACCGGCTCCCACCGTCGCCACCCACGTGGGCTCAGGGGCGCGCCAGGTGAGGCCGTACGAAACACCCTCTCCCCGCTCGACGCGGCGGGACGCGACGATACGCGAGGTGAACTGCATCGCCTCCTGCAACCCGTGCTGCCTGTTCCCCTCCTCCATGAGACCGTAGAGCGACACCCCGCAGCGCACCCACGCCGCGCCGGGCATCATGCCCTGCCCGCTAAGGAGCGAATAGCTGTTGGAAACGTGGACGGGCACGTCGGGCGCGAGGGCGCGGGCGGCCTGAAAACGCGCCACCTGCTCGGCGGTAAACGTGTCGGTGGCGGCGTCCGCCATGGCGTAGTGCGTCCATAGCGCAGCCAGGCTGAGCGGCGGGCCGAGCAGGCGCAGCGCCTCGGCTACGTCTTCAGGCGCGATGCCGAGCCGGTGCATCCCCGTGTCCACCTTCAGGTGAACAGGGAGCGGCAAGCCCGACACGGCCACCACACCTGCCGCTTCGAGTGACGACACGGAGGCGTCGAGGGTGTAGTTCATGTACGCGGGCAGCGTCTCTTCCCGCGGCGGCGCGAACACGAGGATGCGTCCCTCCTGACCCGCCTGGCGCAGCGCGATGGCTTCGGGCACGGTGGCCACGGCAAAGGCGTCCACGCCCATCCCGGCGAGCGCGCGGGCGGTGGGCACGGCCCCATGCCCGTAGGCGTCCGCTTTGACGACGGCCATCAGGCGGGCAGGCGCGGCCAGGCGCGTCAGCACGCGCGCGTTGTGGCGCAGCGCGTCCAGGCTGACGTGGGCACGGGTGAGGCTGAGCGAGGCGGGGTCGGACACAGGCGGATCGCGGGCAAAGCGGCGCATAATCTCGCACCCTGCTCAGCCGTTCAGAGGGGCGAGTCCTATTTTCACGAATCCCATCAGCCCATCCCATCGCCATGACCCGGCTCCGCTCTGCTGCCCTCCTACTCCTTCTTTTCGCGCTCGTGCTGCCCGCGCAGGCGCAGAAAAAGCTCACCCTCCAGGACATCCACGCCTCCCGCACCTTTTCGGGCAGCTTTTTCGAGGGCGGACGCTGGGCACAGGACGGTCCCGTGGTCATCTACGTCGAGCGCGACGGTGAGGCGACCCACCTGATGAGCTACAACCTCGAAACGGACACGCGCACGCGCCTGCTCGACGGCACGCTGCTGGCCGCCGCCGACGTGAACCGCACCATCGCTATCGAGGACTACGCCTACAGCGCCGACGGCGGCAAGGTGCTCCTCTACACCGACTCCGAGCCCGTCTGGCGCCTCAACACCAAGGGGTATTACTACCTCTTCGACGTGGAGGCCAAAACGCTCAAGCCGCTCGCCGACAGAGGCAAGGGTTTCCAGATGTTCGCCAAGCTCAGCCCCGACGGACGACGCGCCGCGTTCGTGCGCAACCGCGACCTGTTCACCGTGGACCTGGCGACGATGCAGGAAAC
>CBDUBO010000265.1:0-4368 GCA_965365405.1 uncultured Rhodothermales bacterium
ATGAACGATCTCCTCCACGCCGTCCGCTACGACCATCAGGGCCTGGTGGCCGGCATCGTGCAGGAGGCGGGCACGGGCCGCGTGCTCATGCTGGGCTACCTCAACGCCGACACGCTCCGGCAGACGCTCGAAACGGGCGTGATGACGTACTGGAGCCGCTCGCGTCAGCGCGTGTGGGTCAAGGGCGAGACGAGCGGACACGTCCAGCGCGTGCGCTCCGTCCGCCTCGACTGCGACGGCGACGCGCTCCTCTTCGAGGTCGTGCAAGAGGGTGGCGCGGCCTGCCACACGGGCCACCACTCGTGCTTCTATCGGCGCCTCGAAAGCGGCGCGCTCGTGGAGACGGAGCCGCCCCTCGTTGCGCCAGGCGACCTGTACGGCTCTTAAACCTTGCTGCCCATGAGCCGCGTGCTCGTCGAAGCGTGCGTCACCTCGCCCGGAGAGGCCGTGGCGTGTTTCGCTGCCGGGGCGCGGCGGGCCGAGTTGTGCCGCGACCTCGACGTGGGTGGGCTGACGCCCCTGCGGGATGATGTGGTGAAAACGCTGGCTGTGCGCACGCGGCCCGTCGTGGTGCTGGTGAGGCCCCGTCCGGGCGCCTTCTGCGTCACGCCCGCCGAACTGCGGAGCCTGATTCGGGACGTGGCCACCGTGGCGTCGTGGGGCGTGGACGGCGTCGTGGTGGGCGTGCTGGATCGCAAGCGGCGTATAGACCGGCCCGCGCTGGCCGATCTGGTGCGCGCCGCGGATGGCGTGCCGGTGACGTTCCACCGCGCCTTCGACAGCGTGGCCGACCCGCTGCGGGAGGTGGAGGCGTTAGGCGAAGCCGGGGTGGCGCGCGTGCTCACTTCGGGTGGAGCCCCTACGGCATGGGAGGGGCGGCAGGTGCTGCGCCGGCTCGTCGAAGCCAGCGCGGGGGCCTTCACGGTGCTCGGTGGCGGCGGCATCCGGGGGGAGCACGTGCGGGCGCTGGTGGAGGAAACCGGGCTCACCGAAATACACGCCCGCGCTTCCGCCATCGAGGCCATCACCAGAGCGCTGGAGACACCTGCTTGATGCGACCCTGGCCCCTCGTCACCCCTCGAGGGCAATCGGGGCGCGGTCGGCCACGATCCGCCCGTCCACCAGTTCGAGCACGCGGGTGCCGTAGCCTGCCCAGTGCTCCGAATGCGTGACGTGGATAACGGTGACGCCTTCCTCGTGGAGTTCGCGCAGCAGCGTCATCACCTCCTCGCCCTGCCGGGCGTGCAGGTTGCCCGTAGGCTCGTCGGCCAGGATCAGGCTCGGCTCGATGACGAGCGCGCGGGCGACGCCCACGATCTGCTGCTGCCCGCCCGAGAGCTGACTTGGAAAGAGGTCGCGCTTGGCCGCCAGACCAAAGCGGTCGAGCATCGTCGCCACGCGGCCCTGCCGTTCTTCCTTCGGCACCTTCGCGTAGAGGAGCGGCGCTTCCAGGTTTTCGTACACCGTCAGGTCGTCGATGAGGTGGTAGGCCTGAAACACGAAGCCGATCTCGGTGCGGTGCAGCGCCGTCCGCTCGCGCTCGGAGAGGCGTTCGACGTTCTGCCCTTTAAAGCGGTACGTACCGCTCGTGGGCGCGTCGAGCAGGCCGAGGATGTGGAGAAGCGTGCTCTTGCCCGCGCCACTCGGCCCCATGATGGACACGAATTCACCCTTTTCGATGGTGAGGTTGACGCCCCGCAGGGTGAACACCTGGTTGCTGCCCTGCTGGTGGATGCGGCTGAGGGTTTCGAGTTCGATGAGCGGCATGGGAAAGGGGGACGTGGGGACCGAGGAAAATGAGGACTGATCGTGGGAAAAACGCAACGGGGTGGGGTTGCCGGCGGGTTAGGGGCTTCTACTCGCAGCCTTCCGTCGTGATCGTCGTGCGGAGACGCGCCCACGGCTCTGCGTAGGGTGTAACGGTATCGAGGTGCGCGAGCCAGTCGGCCTCCAACCTTTCGGCGCTACGGCCCAGCACGGCTTCTACACCACGAAGGCCCTGCTGCCACATCTGGCGCGCCGCGTCGCGCCCGTACTGGTTGAACAGGTAGCCGACCAGACTCGCACTTTCCAGGTACGCCGCCACGTCGTCCGCCTCGAAAAAGGCAGTGCGCAGCGTGGCGAGCGGCACGTAGTGCCCATCGCGGCGCAGCGCGGCAACGAGCCGGTCGAAGTCCATCCCGGCACACGCGCCCACGCTGTACGTGGCGAGGCCTTCGCTGAGCCAGTAGCCGCCCGGCCTGCCCCAGCGCTGCCACGAAACGACGTGCATCAGCTCGTGCTGAAGCGCGGGCTCCCGGTGCTCGCTGTCCACGTACACCACGGCGCGCTCGTCAGGAAGGGCGTACCCGTTGGAGGGTCGCCCGACGATCCGCGCCATCGCTTCGCGCGTGGGAACGAAGAGCAGCTCAATGCGCGACGGGTCGGGCGCTTCACCGAGTAGTTCCAGGTTTCGCTGGTAGGCTTTTTCGGCGGCTTCACCCAGTTCACCCAACCCTTCGGCGGATTGCGTATCGGTGAGCGCGTGCAGGTGGAAACGCGCCGTCTCCGCCGAAATCCACGAAAACGACGCATCCGAAAGCGCCGCGCGAACCGTGGGCGGGTGATCCGCCGGCGCGTCGAGACGGACGGGCGAGCGCTGGCACGCCGTAAGGGCGAGGAGCACGAAGAGCAGCAGAGGTAAGCGCTTTCTGTTCATATGAGGTGAATCCGCCGGGTGGGTGCGAGCGGCAAGCAGCGTGATCAATGGAAGGCCAGCAACCGTACTGCCTGACGCTCGTGGGCGAGTACCACGCTACTCGCTGCGCAGCGCTTTCGCCGGGTTGGCCGTAGCGGCGCGGAAGGCCTGCACGGCCGTAGCGGCAAGGGCGACGGCAAGCGCCACGACGCCCGATGCGACGAACCACTCGGGGCCGAGCCGGATGTGGTACGCGAAGTTCTCCAGCCAGCCGCGCATGAGCCAGTAGGCCACGGGCGCAGCCACCACGAGGCCCGCCAGCACGAGCCGCGCCAGGTCTTTCGACAGGAGCAGCACCAGCCCGGTCACGCTTGCGCCGAGCACCTTGCGCACGCCGATCTCTTTGCGCCGCTGCGCCGTCGTGAGGGCGGCCAGGCCAAACAGGCCCAGGGCGGCGATGAGGATGGCCAGCCCCGAAGCAAATCGGACGATCTGCATCAGGCGGGCGTCTTCGCGGTACTGCGCGTCGAGCGCGTCGTCGAGAAACTCGTAGTCGAAGGGCTGGCCCGGGACGGTGGCGGTAAAGGCGCGTTCGAGAAGGGCCATCTGCTCGGGCAGCGCGCCTTCGCCGAGCCGCACGAACAGGTCGAACGACGAGTTATTGACGAGCCATATCCCGTCGGCAGCGCGGCGCGCGGCGTGCGCGTCTGTAAAGAGGGCGAGGGGGCCAACGGGATCGCGGAGCGAGCTAAAGTTGAAGTTCTCTGTGACGCCTACGATGGTGTAGTCCAGAAACGGACCCGGCAGCGGCTCGCCGACGGGGTCGGTCAGGGCAAAGGCTTCCACGAACGCCCGGTTGACGAGCACCTGCCGTTTGGCAGACGCCGTATCCGGCGCGAACCCGGTTCCTTCTGCCACGGGGATGCGCAGCGCCTCGGTAAAATTAGGCGCGACGGTGTTGAAGTTGAAGCGTCGGGACGTGTTCTGCGCGTCGGTGTAGATAAGCGCGCCCGCATCCTGGAGGGAATAAGCAGCGGCCGTCACCGCGGCCACCGACGCTGTGCGCTCGAACGCCTGACGCAACACGTCCGCGCCACCCACCCCGGCGTTTGCCGGCACGACGTTGGGCAGCCGCACCACGCGGTCGGGGGCGTAGCCGAGGTCGCGCGTCTGGAGGTAGCGCAGTTGACTCGTCATCACGAACGTGCTGGCCACCAGCCCGATGGAAAGCGCGAACTGCACGCCGACGAGCACGCGTTGCACCCTTCCGCCCGTGCCCAGCCGGAAGCGTCCACGCAGCGTTTCTGTGGGCTGGAAGCGGGCCAGGGCGAGGGCGGGATAGGCACCGGCCCCCAGCGCCGTCACACCCAGAACGGCGACCAGCAGCAGCCCCATGAACACGTCGGCGCGGGGCACGATGGGTTGCTCCACGACATGGCTCAGCAGGGGCAGCCCCGCCGCCGTCAGCCCGATGCCGAGCAGGAGGGCGAAAAGGGTGAGCAAGAGGGCCTCGCCCCAGAACTGACCCATGAGCTGGCCCCGGTAGGCGCCGAGCGCCTTGCGGACGCCCACCTCGCGGGCGCGTTCGAGGCTGCGGGCCAGCGCAAGCGTGGTAAAGTTGATGCACGCGATAGCAAGCACGAGCCCGGCGATGAGGCCCAGAATCCAGAACGTCTTCGGGTCGCGGGTCC
>CBDUBO010000266.1:0-4363 GCA_965365405.1 uncultured Rhodothermales bacterium
ACGTACCGCGAGGAGAGCGACGAGCAGACGGGCTACCGCGAGAAGGTCATCAGCGAAAGCCGCGAGCGCAACGTTACGCCGGCCCTCCTCATCACCACCGATGGCGGCGCGACGCGCGAGTTCACGCTGCCCATGCGCGCCCGCCTGCAGGTGGACGCCGGGGAGATGGTGCAGGCCGGGCAGGTGCTGGCCAAGATCCCGCGCCAGAGCGCCAAGACGCGTGACATCACGGGCGGTCTGCCGCGCGTGACGGAACTGTTCGAGGCGCGCACGCCCACCGATCCGGCCATCGTGACCGAGATCGACGGGGTCGTGTCGCTCGGCGGTCGCAAGCGCGGTGCGCAGGAAGTCATCGTCACCAGCCGCGACGGCGCGACGGCGAAGACCTACCTCGTCTCGCTCTCGAAGTACCTGCTCGTGCACGAGAACGACTTCGTCCGCGCGGGCGATCAGCTCTCGGACGGCCAGGTGGCACCGCAGGACATCCTGCGCATTCTCGGCCCCCGCGCCGTGCAGGAGTACCTGGTGGACGAGATCCAGGAAGTGTACCGCCTCCAGGGTGTGGGCATCAACGACAAGCACATCGAAGCCATCGTGCGCCAGATGATGCAGAAGGTGCTCGTGACCGATCCTGGCGACACCACGCTGCTCGAAGGCGACATGGTGGACCGCTTCGTGATGGAAGACCTCAACAACGGCCTCTTCGATCAGTACGTCGTAGTGGACAAGGGCGACAGCGACCTGCGCGTGGGCGAACTGCTCGACAGCCGCCGCCTGCGCGACATCAACTCCGACCTGAAGCGCCACGACAAGGCGCAGGTCGGTGTGCGCGAGGCGCAGCCCGCCGTGGCCGAGCCGCAGCTGCTCGGTATCACGCAGGCCGCCCTCTCGACCGATTCGTTCATTTCTGCCGCTTCCTTCCAGGAGACGACGAAGGTGCTCACCGATGCCGCCATCCGGGCCAAGAGCGACCCGCTCTACGGGCTCAAGGAGAACGTCATCGTCGGCCATCTCATTCCGGCGGGTACGGGGCAGCGCCAGTTCCGCGACCTCATCGTGGGTTCGCGCCAGGAACTCGTCGCCCTCGAAGCCGCCGTGCAGAGCGCCGAAGGCACTTCGGGCGACGGCTCGCCGGTTGCTGCCGGTGCCGCGTCCTGAGTGAGGCCGTTCAGGTGAGAACCTGAAAGCCAGTAGATACCAGCGCCCCGGTTTCCCATGAGGAGGCCGGGGCGCTGCGTTTCGGTAAGGCGTAGAGCCGTATCTTGGCGCGCATTCAACCCGCTGCCCCCGATGCTCATCCTCAAAGCCCTTCTCGTCGTCCTGCACATCGTGATTGCCGTAGCGTGGTTTGCCCTCGCGGTCCGGATGCAGAGCCTGGCGCGGCTTGCCCACGTGCCAGATGCCAAAGAGGTAGGGGACAAAACCATGATGGGCATGACGGTGATGGCGCTGCTGTTGCCCTTTGTAGGGCTGGGGGCCATGTTCGCGGGGGGGGGCTTTGCCTTTTACGGCCCCGTCTATCACACCAGTGTGACGCTGGCGCTCGTGCTGGCAGCGGTGCAGCTTTTCGGCGTGCAGCGTGTGTGGCGCGGCCTGCCAGAGAAGGGCCATCCCGGCAAGCTCAACATGTGGATCGGCATCGGCCACCTCATCTGGCTCGTGATCCTGGTGCTGATGCTCTGGCCGCAATACATCAGCCCTGTCTTCCGGACGGCGCCCGGTATGTAAGGGGGCGGGCGCGGAGCCTGCCGTCTGCACGCGTGCCGCACCCGAAATGCACGCAATGCGCAAGCGCGCTGCCGTGAGAGGCCGCGGGAGAGGCCGTTATTTCAAGGCTTCTCCAAGCCACCACCGTCGCGGATGACGCCTTCTCCTATTGCGCCCGTTTCGCGTGCGCTGCTCGTCGCGGGCATCGTGCTGATCGCCTTTAACCTCAGGCCCAGTCTGGCCGCCGTGGGGCCGCTCGTCGGCAGCATCCGCTTCTCCACCGGGTTGGGCAGCGCAGCCCTCGGCCTGCTCACGACGCTGCCGCTGCTGGCCTTCGCGGTCGTCTCGCCGTTCGCGTCTCTCGTCACGCGGCGCTTCGGGTTCGAAGCCACCCTGGCCGGTGTGCTCGCCCTGCTCACAGCTGGTACGCTGCTGCGCATGGTGCCGTCCACGCTGCTGCTGTTCGCCGGCACCCTCTTGCTGGGCATCGCCATCGCCTTTGGCAACGTGCTGCTGCCGAGCCTCGTCAAGCGCGACTTTCCGCACCGCACGGGCAGCATGACGAGCCTGTATTCGAGCACCATGGGGCTGGGAGCGACGCTGGCGGCGGGGGTGAGCGTACCGCTGGCCCAGGCCGTCGGCTGGCGCGGCGCGCTGGGCGCGTGGACGCTGCCGGCGGCCCTGGCGCTGCTGGTGTGGCTGCCGCAACTGCGTACCCGCACGTTGCCGCGCGCGGGTGGCGGTCTGCTGCGCTCGCTGCGAGACCTGGGGCGCTCTGGCCTTGCCTGGCAGGTCGCCCTGTTTCTGGGCCTGCAATCGCTCACGTTTTACGTGCTGCTGGCATGGCTGCCCGACATCGTGCAGAGCCGAGGGATGGATGCGGAGCGGGCGGGGTGGATGCTGGCCCTTTCGCAGGGCACGGGGATGCTGGGCACCCTGTTCATCCCCACGTGGGCCGGGCGGCGGCACGAGCAGCGCGGCATCGTGGCGCTGCTGGCCGCGCTCGAAGCCGTCGGACTGGTCGGACTCGTCTTTCCCGGCACCACGCTCGTCCCGCTCTGGGTGTCGCTCATCGGCTTCGCACTCGGCGGCACGTTTGGGCTGGCCCTGCTGCTCATCGTGCTGCGCACCGCCGACGCCGAGACGGCGACCGAGCTTTCGGGCATGGCGCAGGCCGTAGGCTACTTGCTGGCCGCCTCTGGCCCCACGCTCTTCGGCTTTCTGCACGACCTCACGCACGCCTGGTGGTTGCCCATCCTGCTGCTGCTCGCTGTCCTGCTCGCCAAGTTTATCGCAGGGATGGGCGCGGCCAGGCCGCGTGTGCTGCACAGATAGCAGGCTCGTAGCCTCATGCGCTGCGGCGGCAGGCGCTACACCGGGCGCAACCGGCGTATTCTTGAAGCCCGCCATCCAACCTCGCTACCCCCCGTGCGACGCCTCAACAGCCAGTTCCAGCGTGCCCTCATCCTCGAAAACCCGCACCCCAGCCTGGACGAGTACCTGCGCGAACAGGGCATCGAGCCGGAGCGGCTACCCGAAAGCGCCACGCAGGACGCGGCCTTCGTCCTCGAAAGGCTGCGCGAGGGGCAGCACGACCTGATTTTCAAGCGCTCGCGCTTCATCGTGGACGACGCCGTGCTCGAAGCGTCGCAGAAGCTCGCCGCCGTGCTGCTCTGCTGCATCGGCGACGACTCGGTGGACAAGCCAGCGTGCGCGCGCCACGGGGTGCTCGTGCTGAACGACCCCGTCTCCAACGGCCGCAGCGTGGCCGAGATGGTGATGGGCGAGATGATCGGGCTGGCCCGCCGCCTTTTCCACGCCAACGAGGCGGGCCGGCAGCACCTGTGGACGAAAGACTCGAAGCAGCGCTACGAACTCAAAGGCAAGGTGCTCTCGGTCGTAGGCCTGGGCAACATCGGCAAGCAGGTGGCGCAGCTGGCTGAGGGCTTCGGGATGCAGATTCGGTTCTACGACACCGCCGAGGTGGCCCGCGAGGTGGGCGCGGCGCTGGGCTGGACGCCCTCGCGCACGCTTTCCGAAGCTTTCCGCGAAGCCGACGTGGTGTCGCTGCACGTTTCGTCTGAAGACGCGCGCGGGGCTACGAATGCCGACTTCGTGGGCTACGAGCACTTTGCCGAGCTGGGCGCGGCCCGGCCCGAGGGCAGCCCGCGCCTGTTCATCAACGCCGCGCGCGGCTTCCTCTACCGCCCCGACGACCTGCGCCGGGCCGTCGAGGAAGGCCACGTGCGTGCCGCCGCTGTAGACGTTTTCCCTGAAGAGCCCGGCTCGTCCGCCGATGCGTGGCAGAACCCGTACGCCGACCTGCCCGGCGTGGTGACGACGCCCCACATCGGCGCGGCTACCGAGGAGGCGCAGCCCCGCATTGCCGCCCACATCGCCGGCACGACACGCCTGCTGGCGCGCTACGGCACGGTGCGCGACACCGTGTTCGCGCCGCGCCAGACCATCGGCGTCGAGGCCGAGGCGCCGTACTGGGCCCTCGCCGTCGTCCACTCGGACGCGCGCGGCACCAAAAAAGCGCTGTCCGACACGATCTACGAAGCCGGAGCCAGCAACATCCAGTCGTCCCACCGCGACTTCCCCAAGCTCGGCATCGCCTACGACATCTCGGCCATCGACCAGCCGCTCGAAGAAG
>CBDUBO010000267.1:0-4362 GCA_965365405.1 uncultured Rhodothermales bacterium
GCAGAGACGAACGGCGAACTGGGCCTGTTCACGTCCATTATCCCGCCGATGGGCGGGCCGCCCCCACACCTGCACCGGCACGAGAGCGAGACGTTTTACGTGCTCGAAGGCACGTTCGAGTTTTACGTGGATGGCGCGTTTCACGTCCGCAGGGCGGGCGGCACGGCCTACGTCCCCGCCGGCACGCCGCACACCTTCCGCAACATCGGCGCAACCGAAGGCCGCCTGCTCACCGTCGTCGCGCCGGGTGGCTTCGAGGGGTATTTCGCCGAGGCCGGCACCCCTGCCGCGCACGGCCCGCAGCCGTTGACGGATGCCCTCGTGGCCCACGCGCTCACGGTGGCGCCGCGCTACAACGTGGTGATGGTGCCGGCCGACCAGCCCTGACGGCTGCGGCCCTTTCCCCTCTGACCTTTTCCACAGATACGACCATGAACCCACCCGCCACTCCCACCCGCCGTTCGCTGTCCCGCCGCCTGCTGCGCTGGACGGGCCGCGCCGTACTCGCGCTCGTCGCGCTCGTCGCCGTTGTCGTGCTCGTTGCGTACGGGGTCAGCACGCGGCGCATGGCGCAGCACTTCGACGTGCCCCCGACGATGCTGCTCAACACTGCGTTCGTGCCCGACTCGGCACTCGTGGTAGCAGGCGAGCGGCTGGCCACCATCCGCGCCTGCAACGACTGCCACGGTACCGACCTGGGGGGCAAGGTAATGATTGACGACCCGATGCTGGGTCGTGTCGTGACGGCCAACCTCACGCCCGGTGGAGCAGCAGACACGTTCTCGATGGCCGACTGGGACCGGGCCGTCCGGCACGGGGTCAGCCCTGCGGGGCGCGGCTACCTCGTCATGCCCTCCCACGAGTTCAACAGGCTGAGCGACGCCGACCTGGAAGCCATTGTGGCTTACCTCCGGCACCTGCCTCCGGCCCATCACGATCTGCCTCGGATGCAGGTGCGCCCCCTCGGCCACGTGCTCAATGCTACAGGCGTGATCGACCTCGTGCCCGCGAGCCTTATAGACCACGCCGCACCGCGCAGCGCGCCGCCCCCCGCAGCGCCGACGCCCGAATACGGCGCGTACCTGGCTACCACGTGCATGGGGTGTCACGGCAAGGACTTCAGCGGCGGCAAGATACCCGGCGTGGGTATCATGGCCTCCAACCTGACGCCCGATGCTGAAACGGGCTTGGGTACGTGGTCGGAGGCGGACTTTGCCCGGCTGCTCAAAACGGGCACCCCGCCGGACGGACGGACGCTCGACCCGTTTATGCCCATCACGATGACGAAGCAGTTGTCGGAAATCGAAGTCGCGGCCCTCTGGGCCTACCTGCGCACCCTTCCCCCCGTCGCAAAAAAGGACACGTGAGCCCAAACATCCTGGCTGCCATGAAACCCCATATCCACGCGCCGCGCTTCGCCCTGACGCTTCCGGCGCTCGCTTCCGAGCTGCGGATCGTGCCTTTCCGGCTGGAGATGCTGCCCGCCGTCGCCCGCCTGCTCGCCCGCGCCTTCGTCACCAGCCCGACCCACATTGCCGCCTTCGGCACGTTCGACCTGGCGCGGACGGAGGCGTTTTACTACGCGCGCCTGGCGGGCCTCGACGGGCCCGGCGTGGTGGCGCTGCAAGGCACGCAGGCCGTCGGCTTCGCGCACTGGACGCCTGGGCCGCAGTCCGACGGCCACCGCAGCGCGAGGGCGCTGGTGGCAGACGCCGTGGCGCGTAGCGCCGACGCTGCCACGGCGGAGCGCGTGACCCTGTGGCTGGACGCGTGGCACGCCCACACGCCCCCGCAACCCCACGCCTACGTCGGCCCGCTCGCCGTCGAACCTTCGATGCGCGGACTCGGCATCGGCAGCGCGCTGCTGGCCCACGTCTGCGCGCAAACCGACCGTGCCGGGCTGCCGGCCTACGTCGAAACCGACCGCCTTTTTCAGGTGGCCTTTCTGCGCCACTTCGGCTTCTACGCCGTCCAAGAACTCGACGTGCTCGACCGCCGCCACTGGCTCATGGCCCGCCCGCTTTCCCGCGCGTAGCGCCTCTGTGCGCAGGCACCGTCCGGTGCCGCGCCGCGCGCCACCTCTTTCATCTGAAACAGCAACGCAACATGAAACCCCTCGTCATCGGCGGCGGCATCGGCGGGCTGACCGCCGCCATCGCCCTCCAGCAGCGCGGCATCGAAGCACACGTGTACGAAGCCGCCCCCGTGCTCGCCCCCGTCGGGAAAGGCATCGGCGTACCGACAAACGCGCTGCTCGTGCTCGACCGGCTCGGCCTGGCGGACGCTGTCGCCGCGCGCGGCGTGGAAATCGAACACGCTGAGATCTGCGACCTGCACGCAGGGGTGCTGCAAATAGTTGACCTGGAAGCCGCGCGGCGGCAGCACGGGCGTGGCACCGTCACGATTCTGCGCGCAGAACTCCAGGCTGCGCTGCTCGAAGGGCTCGCACCAGGCACGCTCCACGCTGGAAAGCGCCTCCTTTCCACCGAGCAGCACGAAACCGGCGTAGCAGTCCAGTTCGAGGACGGCACCACCGCTGCGGGCGACGTGCTGATCGGGGCCGATGGCATCCACTCGCGCGTGCGTGAAGGCGTCGCACCGGGCACGCCCACCCGCTATTCCGGCCAGACGTGCTTTCTCGGCGTGGCGCGGCTTCGGCTGCCTGCGCCGCTCAACCGGACAGCGCGTGAAGTCTGGGGCGGCGCGGCCCGATTCGGCTTTTCGCCCGTGTCGGACGACCTCGTGTACTGGTTTGCGCCCCTGACGCAGCCGCCGGGCGACTTCTCGGCGAACAGCGTACCGGACGAGCTTCGGCGGCTGTACGGCCTTTTCCCCCACCCCATCCCGGCCATCATCGCGCACACCGCTGCCGACGACATCATCCGCGTGGATCTGCACGACCTGACGCCGCTGGCGTCGTGGTATCGCGGGCGAACTGTGCTCCTGGGCGACGCCGCGCACGCCATGACGCCCAATATGGGCCAGGGCGGCGCACAGGCGATCGAGGACGCCTACGTGCTTGCCCAGTCGCTGGCAGCGTCGGCCTCTCCCGAAGCGGCTTTCGCGCAGTACGAACGCATCCGGCGGGCAAAGGTGCAGAAGATCGCCGCCACGTCGTGGTGGCTTGGCCGCCTCGCGCACGCCGAGCAGCCCTGGAAACGCACGCTGCGCAACTGGGCGCTCCGCGCTACACCCGCGTGGGTGAACCGGCGGCAGGTTTCGGCGCTGTACACCCTGAGCTATTAACCGATACGCGCGCTCACCCCGGTAGGCATCGCACGGCACGCGCGCAGCAGGTGTCATCCTGCGTTTTTCTTACGCCCCTGCTATTTCAACTGATCTGGCGCGTGCGTACCATTCCGAGGTGTGGCGCACATACATGACGTATGAAGGTTAGCAACGCCACAGAGCTGTCTCCATGAACGCCCCTGCGTTAGCCGCCACCGTTCGCCCGGCTGCTTTCTCGACGGATCTCCTGTCCCGGCTGGAAACGGCGTCGCGTACCCTGATGTCGCCCTTGGCCGCTGCCGACCCGGATGCGTGGCGTCAGGAGGCGATGCAGTCTGTGTGCGCCGTTTTCGGGGCCGATCAGGCCTCGTTCGCGCTTCCCGGCGAAGCCCGCATCGTTTCCCTGTGGGGGCTCGATTCGGCGCTCACTCCTGTGGTCGAGGCGTTCGTCGGCTCGACTTTCGAGGGGCACGGCGGCTCGCCGGAGCCCCTCCTCGACGTGTTTTTCGAGCGCCTCATGGCCTCCGGCCTGCGCGTGTGGGACATGTACTCGGCCGACCGTCTCCTTGACGGCGGGGGCGTGGCGTGGAATAACCTGTTCCATAATGAAGTGCTCCAGCCGAACAAGATGGCGGACACGAACTCGCTGTTCGTGCCCGTGCGAGGGGGCGGGGCGCACCTGGCCATTCACCGCTTTCTGCGTCCCCACGAGCCGGGTGAGCACCTGCCGCTGCTGCGCGTGCTGCTGCCTGCCTTTGAGGCCGGCCTTGCGGCCCTCGACCGGCTCTCGGCCCACCGCGCCGCCCTCGACGCCGTCGAGGAACCCCTGGCCGTGTTCGACGCCGACGGGCGCGAATTGCACCGCAATACCGCCCTCGTGAAGCTGATGGGAGGCGACCCGGCGTCCGTGCAGGTGGAGCGGGCCCTTGCCCTGCTGGCGTTCCAGATGCGCTCCTTCGGATTTCCCCTGCGGGGCGAGCGGGCCGGGCTGCCCCTCCCCGAACGGAGCGTCGAAACCGACCAGAAACGCTACACGCTGCGGGCTACGCTGCTTCCGGCTGGCATGTACGGTGAGAACGGGGCCGTTCTCATCGCGGTGGCGGCACGCGGCGGCACGTCCGTGCTGCCGACGCC
>CBDUBO010000268.1:0-4348 GCA_965365405.1 uncultured Rhodothermales bacterium
CCCCCCCCGCCGCCATGATCCTGGAAATGGCGTCCCGCCGTGGCGTCCTCCAGCGTTCCGCGTGGCGTGCAGACGTGGGGTGAAACGGGGCCTTCGACGACGCGCGGCCAGGGCAGCGGGTTGAACACGACGAGGTCGGTGCTGTGGGCAGCGGGCACGCGCGCGGCGAGGGCGGCGAGGGCGTCGCGCTGAAGCAGAAGCGTCAGGCCGCGCGCGGCGTAGGCGTGGTGGGCCTTGTGATGCCACTGGCCCGCTGCCTCGTCGGCTTCGGGGGCGGAGATGCTGAGGTCGGCCCCCCAGGTGTGCTCGTCCCACAGCAACAGGTGGCGGGCGGCGTCGGCGCGGTGGCGGGCGCGGGCGCGCTCAAGCGCGGCGTCTGGGGGCGACACGGCAGCAAAGGCGTCGGCGGCGCGCAGGCGGGCGCGGCTGTGCCGGTTCAGGCGCGTCTCGCGGGCGCTGCTGCCGCATCCGAAGTTCCAGAAATCCGTCCAGTCGCCGCGCAGGGTGGGCAGGGGCGTGCCCTCGCCCAGCGCCGCCTCTACCCACATGGACGGCGTGGCGAACACGATGCGGGGCGCTACGCCGCGCGCGTTCCAGTCGCGGACGAAAGCGCCCAGGCGCGGGTCGGCGGTGCCGTTGTCGCCGAACGGGTGGGTCGTCTGCACGAGCAGCGTCGAGAGGGGGTAGCCGATGGCGTCGAGGTGGCGGTCGAGGCGGGGCCACCACGCCGTTTCAAACGCCTCGGCGTCGCGCCCGATGCCGAAGCGCCAGCCCCACTGGTAATGGAAGCCGTTGAGGGTAAGCAGCTTGCGCCCGCTCGGTGCTTCCCACCAGAATGCCGTGGGGCGGGCCATGGGCACCGCCCCCATGTGCGCGTTGATGGCCATCGAAAACGAGCGCAGGTCGGCGTCGAGCAGCACGTCGGGCGTCGTCCAGTTCTGGCCGTTTACGTCGCAGTTCATGGCGTGGCGCACGGTGAAGCCGTAGTCGCGGCGCAGCGCGTGCAGTCCGTCCAGCGCCTCGGCCAGTTGGGCCGCGTCCACGAGCGGCGTCACGTTGACGGGCATCGCCGTCACCTCGATGCGGCCAGCGCGTTCGAGGGCCTGGAAGCGCGCGACCTGACGGCTGGAGGCGTGCTTCAGCCACCGCACGAGGGGCATCGTCGTCTCCACCGTCCACCGGAAGGCATCGTCTCCGTCGGCGTCGGCGCTGCGCTCGGCTACGTCGAGGGCGTCGTCGAGAAAGCGCTCCTGCAAATCCCACACGACGGGCGGGTCGTGCGTGTAGCCGATGTCGGTGTGGCAGTGGTGGACGAGGAAAAGGGTTTCGACACGGCTCATGGGCAGAAAAGCGAGGGCTTCAGGCGGTGTCCGCCGCGTCGAGGTGGGCAGCGTAGCGGGCGTTGAGCCGGTCGGCCTTCTCGTTCCAGGCCCCGGCGTCGGCAAAGGGCATGTGGCGCGCGCCGTCGAAGCGGGGCAGCGGTCGGTAGCGGTTCACGCCGGGCACCGGCGCGCCGCGCAGCATAAAGGCACTTGTCCACGTGCCCTCGGTCACGATGCGCGTCGAGGCGGGGATGTAGCGGATGGTGAGGCCGCGCCGCCACCGGGGAGACGTGTTGGCGTTGGAGCCGTGGATCACATTGGGATGGTGCACGGACACGTCGCCGGGACGCAGCACGATGTCTACGGCCCGCGCCGCGTCCACCTCTTCGGGGCGCATCCCGGAACCCAGCACGTTGTCGCCGTCGGGATGTTGCTCCAGCTCTTCGTAGGTAAGCAGGCGCGCGTGCTGCGTGCCCGGCACGACGCGCATACAGCCGTTGTCGGCGTCGGCCCCGTCGAGCGAGAGCCAGAGCGTGACGACCTCCATCGGGTCGAGGGGCCAGTAGGAGCCGTCCTGGTGCCACAGCACCTGCTGGCCGTTGCGAGGCGGCTTGGCGATGTAGTGGGAAGCGAACAGGGCGATGTCCGCCCCGACGAACCGCCCGGCCACGTCCAGCAGCCGACTGTCGCTGACGAGGCGCAGCCAGAACGGATCGTCGGCCATGAGGCTGTTGCCGAGCTGCTCAGGGCGCAGGTCGGGGTGGCGGGCCTGGAGCCAACTCACGTGCCCCACAGCCTCGTCCATGAGGTCGGAGGGCAGCACGCTGGGGAAGATGGCGTAGCCGTCGGAAGCGTAGCGCGCTACCGGATCAGTCGAGACGGTCGGCTTTTCCATAGATCACGGGGCAGCGGGTGGGGTCGTCGAGAAAGGCGGTCAGGCCGTGGCGCCCCCCGCGGGGCACGGCGCGCTCGGTGCGCAGGTGGACGGCGAAGCTCCGGCGCGGCAGGGCGCTGCGGTTGGGGCTGCTGCCGTGGTAGGTGAGGCTGTGGTGCAGGCTCGCGCCGCCCGGCGGTAGAAGCGCCGCCTCTTCGCGCCACGTCTCGCCTGCAGGCACATGGATGCCTTCGCGCACGGCGTCGGTGTCCTGGCCGAAAAAGTCCCCTTCGCCCAGAAAGCCCCACCGGTGCGAGCCGGGCACGAACCGCACCGGCCCCGCGTCCGCGCCCACGTCGCTGAGGGCGATCCACGCGGTAAGCAGCCCTTCCGGGCTGTGCCAGTTGTCGCGCCAGTACTGGAAATCCTGGTGCCACCCCACCGAAGTGGGCGCGTCGGGCGTGGTAGCGGGGGGCTTGTAGAGTAGCTGCACCCACCACACCTGCACGGCCTCGGCGCCCGTCGCCTTGGCCACGAACGCGCCCAGTTCGGGCTGCGTGAGCAGGGCGCGAATGGCGTGGTTGGCCGCCTGCGGCATCTCGATCTTGCACAGCACCGAGGGGCTGTCGCCCGGATTCCAGGGCGAGGGCTGGGGCGCTACCCCGGTGTCGTAGTGGCCCGCGCGCACGGCATCCATACCGGCCACGGCCCTGGCCACAGCCGGGGCGGGCAGCAGCGGGCCCGGGGTGCAGCAGTAGCCGTCGCGCGCAAAGGTGTCTGCAAGCGTGGAGGCAGGGGCAGGCACGGGCATGGCGGCGCGGTTAAGCTGACGCAAGGATACGCGCTGTCCCATACGTTTGCAAACGTTGTCATTGCGGTTTCAGGCCGCAGAGGCCGAACACGGAACGCCCCCCGACTCCACCACAAAGTCGGGGGGCGCGCGGCACCTGCAACGGGTGTTCAACCCGCATCTCTGCACCCGTCGTTCAGGCGCACGCGGGCCGGGGCTGTTCAGAAGTTGATCCCCAGCCGGATCAGGTGGTGGCTGGTTTTCTGAGTCAGCTCGCCGGGTTCGAGCAGGGCGTCGAGCACGTCCTGGACGTTTTCGGGGGCACGGCGGCCCCAGTTCTGCTTGCGGTACACGTACCCCAGCGTGACGCCGGTCTGGTTGCCCAGCACCCGTTCGAGGCGCACCTCCAGGTGCAGCTCGCGCGTACCCGTCAGACCCAACTCGTCGAACTCGGTCATCACGTTGGTCGTCGCGCCGGCTCCGACGAGCAGCATCCCGCGGGCGGCCAGGCGGTCTTCGAGAATGGGGACGAGTTTGGGGATGCGGGCATCCGCCCCGACACCCAAGGCGAGCCCGGCCGAGGCCAGGTGGAGCGCCTCGATCTTGTCCGGCCCCAGGGCGGCGAATTTCTCCTTGCCGGGGGCGAGGTAGCGGTAGCCAAGCTGGAGCTGCGTGGGCAGAAACCCGCGCACGGGGAGGCCCATGAAATGGTTGAACAGGTACGACTGCCCGCCCAGGCCCATCTGCGCCTGGATCATGGAGTAGGACGGCGCAAAGGCCGACGAATCGGCGTCCTGGGTACCGTAGCTGACGAGCAGGTAGCCGTCGTCGCCGGAGATCATGAACGCCTGCGAGCCGGCGTCGAAGGCATAGACGAAGGCGGAGTCGGCGTCGAGGTAGGTGAAGTCGGTGTCGAGCAGGCCGTAGCTGTACGACGTGGTGGGCTTAGGCGGCGGCGCGGGAGCGGGTACCGTTTGCGCCTGGGCCGCGAGCGCGGACAGGCCGATGAGTCCGAGTGCGCCCAGGCGCAGGAGGGTAGCGAGGCGAGACATGGCGGGAGGAGAGGAGGTGAGCGGGATGGAAAAGCGGGCGGAACTGCACCGCGCTTCCAGTTTCGCCCCCTTACCCCGTATAGCGCTATCACGCCATTCCGCCATTCGGTGGCGCGTTGGGGCACGCGACGTGACGCTGTTTCCAGCCACGGGACACGTTTCTGGCCGATATTGAGCCGCCCGCTGCCCAGCAGTCCCATTACCCGTATCACGTAATCACGTGATGGAGCGGCGGCTGCATATGTCATACCATAGCGCCAGCAATCCTCTTCACCCAGACCCCTGCTGCCATGAACACCTACGAAGTCAC
>CBDUBO010000269.1:0-4326 GCA_965365405.1 uncultured Rhodothermales bacterium
ACCTCCTGCCCGCCGGGCCGCCGCATCCGCCGTTTGCTGCCCCAGTCGGCGCGCAACGTGTTTTCGACTTCAGGCATCTCGGCCAGGACGGGAGCCAGCGGGTAGGGCGTGGCCTGGTATTTGGGTACGCCCAGCGTGTCGGCGGAGGCCAGGGCCAGCAACCGGTCGCCGCCCTCGTGGAAGCGGTCGAAGCTCGTCTCGTCGCGGATGTAGAGCACGGCCAGCATGGCGCACGCGAGACCGAGCGCCAGCCCCGTCGCGTTGAGGATTGCGTAGCCTTTCTCGCGCCGGAGGTGGCGCAGGGCGATGGTGACGTAGTGATGGAGCATGGGAGTGTCGGATGGCCAGGCGAAGCGCGGAAGTAGGGGCGCAATTCATCGCGCCCTGCGCGGGAAAGCGCGCCCTGGGAGATCAAGAGTGCGGTGGTAGGGACGTGCCGCGGCACGTCCCCACGGCTTACGCGGGCTGTTGCTGCACGAAATGCTCGCTCACCACGCGCCCGTCGAACAGGTTGATGATGCGGTGCGCGTGGTCGGCGTCGGCGGCGGAGTGCGTCACCATCACGATGGTGGTGCCGGCGGCGTTGAGTTCGCCCAGGAGCTGCATGACGGCCGCGCCGTTGGTCGAGTCGAGGTTACCCGTCGGCTCGTCAGCCAGGATGAGCGGGGGGCTGGCCACGACGGCCCGCGCGATGGCCACGCGCTGCTGCTGCCCACCCGAAAGCTGCTGCGGAAAGTGCCCGCGCCGATGTGCCATGCCCACCCGGTCGAGGGCGGCCTCGGTGCGCGCCTTGCGCTCGGCGCTGCTCACGTTGAGGTAGAGCAGGGGTAGCTCCACGTTCTCATAAACGGTCAGGTCGTCGATGAGGTTGAAGCTCTGGAAGACGAACCCGATGCGGCCCCGGCGCAGCCTGGCGCGGGCACTCTCGCCGGCTTTCGCCACGTCCTCGCCGTCGAAAAAGTAATGGCCGCTGTCGGGCGCGTCGAGCAGGCCGAGCAGGTTGAGGAGGGTGGACTTGCCGCAGCCGCTCGCGCCCATGATGGCCACGAACGCACCCTTTTCGATCTGGATGGAGACGTTGCGCAAGGCCGTCGTCTCCACCTCCGTCGTGCGGTAGGTTTTGGAAAGGTTGTCGGTGCGGATGAGGGGAGACATGGGTTGTTGGATGGTTACATGGTTGGATGATTGAGGCGGGGTGGCAACCCCACCATCAGCGAGCAGCGCGAGCGGAACCCTGTCGCGCTAGCGCAGCACCAGCTTTTCGGCGTTGCCAAAGGCTTCGTAGGAGGAAACGACGACCTGGTCGCCGGGCTGGAGGCCGTCGAGCACCTCGAAGGCGAGCGGGTTCTGGCGGCCCAGCGTGATGGGCTGCCGCACGGCCTCGCCGCTGCCATCGAGGCGGTACACCCACTGCCCACCCGTGGTGGTAAAGAAGCCGCCCCGGCTGAGCAGGAGGGCCCTTTCGGGGTCGCCCAGTTCGAGGCGGATGCGCAGCGACTGGCCGCGCCTCAGGTCGTCCGGCACCTTTTCTACGAACGCGAGGTCCACCTCGAAGCGTCCGTCGCGCACCTCCGGGTACACCTTGCGCACTTCGAGCGCATAGTCCGCGCCCTGCAATTGCACGCTGCCCTGCTGGCCCACGGCCACGCGGGCCACGTAGTGCTCGTCTATAGGCACGCGCACGCGGTAGCGGCCCAGTACGTCTATCTGCCCCAGCCGCGCGCCTTGCCCCTTGAGTTCGCCGATCTCGGCGTCGAGCGAGGTGAGCTGCCCGTCCACCGGCGCGCGCACCACCAGGTTGTCCATCGAGGATTCAAGCAGCGTCAGGTTGCGGTTGAGGCGGCCCATCGAGGACTCCATCTGCTGAAGCTGCACGGTGCGACCCAGCGAATCCTGGCGGTGGCTCTGAAGCGTGAGCGCGCGGCGGCGGCGCAGGTAGGCCAGCTCGTCCACGACGGCCTGGTACTCTTTTTCGGACACGTTGCCGCGCGCGAAAAGCTGGGCCACGCGCTCGTGCTCGCGCTCCAGGCGGCGCAGGTTGTAGTCCAACTCGGTAAGCTGCTGCGCCAGGTTGAGCTGGTTCTGGTCCATCGCCAGGCGCGTGTTGCGCAGGTTGTACACCTGCTCGGTAATCTGCGCCTCGCTCGACATCGTCTGGAGCGTGAGGTTGTCGTTTTTGAGTACGAGCAGCGGATCGCCTGCTTTTACGAAGGCCCCTTCCTCGGCAATGCGCTGCTGCACCTGCCCGCCCACGACGGCGTCGAGGTAGATGGTGCGTTCGGGTTGCACGGTGCCTGTCACGGCGATGTATTCCTGGAACGGCCCCTGCTGCACCGTGGCGATGGTGAGGCGGTCGCGCTCCACGCGCAGGCGCTGCCCGCCGCCCCCTGTAGCTACCATCCACCCGACGAGCGCGACGAACAGGATGACCACCACGGCCAGCCCGATGCGGCGCGGCGTGAAGCGTTTCTTGGGCAGCTTACGGTCGAGGTTGCTGCCGTCGCCGGCTGCGCCCCCGGGCTGGAGGGGGCGCGTCAGAATGTCGTGAGAAGGAGGAATCATGAGAAAATCGGGCGGTGCGGTCTCGAACGAGTCTCCTGAGGGACAACGGCCGTGCCGGCCGTGTGCAGGCCCTGTTTACAGCCTCTGGCGTACCCTGGGTGTCCGCCACCGGACAATGGCTGCGCGCTGCCGGACGGTCGGGACCGCTGCCGGTGCCGGACGCGCGTGCGAACGGCTTTTGCAGGCGTGCTACCTTGCGGGGCGCAATGAATTGCGCCCCTACGCCTTTTTCGCCCATCTCCCTTCCCTTCGACCAGTCCCCATTCCCCACTCCCCCAATCTCATGTCTCCCACCGGCTGCGTCCTCGTCGTGGACGACAACGAAGACGTGCTCACCGCCATCCGCCTGTTGCTGCACGGGCACGTCGAAAAGGTGCAGACGGCCACTTCGCCCGCCGCGCTGCCGACGCTGCTGCGCGAGGGCGCGTTCGACGCCGTCGTGCTCGATATGAACTTCTCCCGCGACGCTTCCAGCGGGGCCGAGGGGCTGCGCTACCTCCAAAAAATTCTCGCGCTCGACCCCGGCGTGGCCGTTCTCATGATCACGGCCTATGGCGACCTCGACCTGGCCGTGCGGGCCATGAAGCACGGCGCGGTGGACTTCATTACCAAACCGTGGGACAATGCCCGCCTGCTCGGTGCGGTGCAGGCCGCCGTGCAGCTTCGCCGCACCCGAACGGCGTTGCCACCGCCGCCGCCGCCCACAGGCTTTCCCGACATCCTGGGCGCGAGCCCGGCTATGGAGGGGGTGTTCGAGACCATCCGCAAGGTGGCCCCGACGGACGCCAACGTGCTCGTGCTGGGCGAGAACGGCACGGGCAAAGAACTCGTCGCCCGCGCGCTCCACCGCGCCTCCGCACGGGCCGAAGGGCCTTTCGTCTCTGCCGACCTGGGGGCGCTTTCCGAGAGCCTGTTCGAGAGCGAGCTGTTCGGGCACGCCAAAGGCGCGTTCACCGGCGCCGCCGCCGACCGCGCGGGGCGCTTCGAGGCCGCCGCGGGCGGCACCCTTTTTCTGGACGAGATCGGCAACATCTCGCCCGCGCAGCAGGCGCGCCTGCTCACCGTCCTGCAACGCCGCGAGGTCACGCGCGTGGGCGAGACGACGCCGCGCCCCATCGACATCCGGCTCGTGAGTGCCACCAACCAGCCGCTCGCCCGGCGCGTGCGCGAGGGCGCGTTCCGGCAGGACCTGCTGTTTCGGCTCAACACCGTCGAGATCCACCTGCCGCCGCTGCGCGAGCGCGGCGACGACGTGGCGCTGCTGGCGCAGCACTTTCTTCAGCTCTACGCCCACCGCTACGGCCGCCCCGCGCGCCGCGTGGGCGAGCGGGCACTCGACAAGCTGCGTCTCTACCCGTGGCCCGGCAACGTGCGCGAACTCCAGCACACGATGGAGCGCGCCGTGATCATGGCCGAAGGCGACACACTCGAAGCCTCCGACCTACAGTTCTCGGCAGGCGCGGCCCCCGAGGGCGACTGGGCCCCCGAAGCCGCCTCCCTCGACCTGGAGGCCGTCGAGCGGGCCGTGATCCGCAAGGCGATGAGCAAGCACGGCGGTAACATCAGCCGGGCCGCAGAGGAACTGGGCCTGTCGCGTGCCGCCCTCTACCGCCGCATCGAGAAGTACGGGCTGTAAAATGGGCAATGGGCGACGTTCAATGATCAATGGTCAATAATTGAGAAAGGCTACTGCTGCCCATTGCCAAATCGCCCATTGCCGAATTGACTTCCCCATGCCCGACACGCTTGCTCCGCTTCGACGAC
>CBDUBO010000270.1:0-4322 GCA_965365405.1 uncultured Rhodothermales bacterium
AGGCCCGCCACCAGTTCGGTAGCCAGCGCCTTGGCCTGGCTGAAATACGCCCCCTGCGCGTCCCGGAACTGCATTGAGCGCGAGTTGTCCAGCACCAGCACGACGGAGGCGTTGGCGCGCCCCAGCGCCTGGCCCGCGACCTCTTCCAGCACGGGGCGAGCAAAGGCGAGTGCCAGGCACGCGAGCGCCAGGATGCGCACCGCCAGCAGCAACCACTGCTGCACCCGCATGCGCTGCATCGTGCTTTTCTCCAACTCGCGCAGAAAGGTGAGCGACGAGAACACCACCCGGCGGGGGCGGCGGAAGTTGAACAGGTGCACCACGATGGGGATGGCCGCAGCGGCCAGCCCTAACAGCAAAAACGGGTTGAGAAACGTCATAAGCGGGAAGAGGCGCAGCGCAAACCCTGAACGCAGGGCACAGTGCCCTTCGCACGCGGGGCTTGATGGTAGCGCCAGAACGCCACGCGAGCAACCGTGGCGCGAGGCAGGGCCTACACCCCGCGCTCAGCGCCTATCCAGGGTGCTCTTCGGTATGCCGCGGCACCAGCCGCAGCGGCGACGCGCTGGCGCAGGGCAGATAGACCCGGAATGTGCTGCCGACGCCCACCACGCTTTCCGCTTCCACCCATCCCTGCATCATCTCGGCCAGCCGGCGCACAATGGTCAACCCCAGGCCTGCTCCCTCGTGCGTGCGCGCCATGCCTTTCGATTCCTGCTGGAAGGCGTCGAACAGGCGGGGCAGAAACGCAGGGTCAATGCCGCGCCCGGTGTCTTCCACGGCTACGACGCCGTAGGCGCGTCCGTCCTCGTGCAACGCCCGGCCGATGCGCACGGTGACGCCGCCCTGCGCGGTGAATTTGAGGGCGTTGCCGATGAGGTTGTGGAGCACCCGGTGCAACGCCGGCACGTCGGCGTGGACGGCCACGTCCTCCGGGGCGTCCAGACGCAGATACAGCCCGCGTGCCTCCACCTGTTGCTCCAGCAGGCGGACGGCTTCGCGCGCTTCGGCCACAAGTTCGCATTCTTTCACGTCCAGCGTCTGCGTGCCGCTTTCGAGCGTGGCCAGCGTCAGCACGGAGTTAAACGTGTCGAGCAGGCGCTCGCCGCTTTGCGCAATGAGCTGGGCAAATTCCTGCCGCTCCCCGTCCAGGTCGGCAGCGAGGATTTCGGCGAAGCCGATGATGGCGGCCAGCGGCGTGCGCAGCTCATGACTGATGTTGTCGAGCAGGGTCGTTTTGAGGGCGAGCAATTCCTCGGCGTGGCGCTGCGCCTCCTCAGCCTGCTCGCGCGCCCGGATAAGCGTCTGTTCGTGCTCTCGCTCGTCCGTCACGTCTCGCATGATGCCGAAGATGTGGGTCGGATGCCCTTCTTCGTCGAGACCGATCTGGCTACTGATCTGGATGGTGCGCACCTCTCCGGTCACCCGATGGATGCGGTACTCTTCGCGCCGGGAGCGGCCGGGGCGGCTCAGCCGCACGTGCCGGGTAAGTTGGGCCAGGTCGTCCGGATGGGTGTGCGAGACGAAGAGTTCTTGTGAGGGCTCCACGCTGCCTGGCTCGTACCCGTAGATGCGGAAAGTCTCGTCCGACCAGAGGACTTCGCCGGTGCGAAGGCGCCACTCCCAGTAGCCGACAGCAGCGATGCGCTGCGCTTCGTCGAGCCGTACGAGGCTGCGCCGCAGCGCTTCCTCGACGCGCTTGCGCTCGCGCAGTTCGCGTTCGAGCGCGCCCTGCATCCGCTGTACGCGGCCCAGTTCATCCTGGAGGCGCTGGTTGTGCTCCACCAGCTCGTCGGAGGTCAGCTCCAGCGAGTGTTCGAGCATCGTCCGTTCCGAATCGAACTGGTGATAGGCCTCCTCCACGGCCTCAACGAACGCCTGGGCTTCGGGCGGCACGTGACCTCCGAAAAAGCGCCGGATCTGGCGCGCAAGCAGTCGGTGAGAGGGGCGGTCCACAGGGTTCTACCTTTCGCTGAAGACGGTTACCGTCATGGTCTGGTTGTGTAGGTCGCACTGCAAGGCTCCTCCAAAGGGCGCCAGTTCCCCGTGGGAGTAGAAGCCCGCAATGCAGGCTTCTCTGCCAAACACGCTGGCTACGGCCTCCAGCTCATCCTCGGTGCGCGGCCCCATCACCAGCCTGCGCCCGACGCAGCTCACCAGAATGGCCAGTTCCACGGGGGCGCTCCTCAGCCCTTCCACGGCCTCTTCGGCTGCCTCGGTGGCCCCGTCGGTCAGGCGCTCGTTGTTGGTGCGCATGAAGCGGGCAAAGGTGCCCTCGGGCACCTCGCCAGCAAAGGTGAGGCTTCTGGCCTCGCGGTCTATGCCCAGCGTGGAGCGGACGATCTCGCGCCCCTCGGCGCTCTTGCGAATCGAGAGGGGGAAGAGCAGGCCTGTGCCCGGCAGTCCTTCGGCATGCGGACCCAGGTACCGCTCGTACAGGTCGAGGGCAGGCTGATCGTCGAGGGTGTAGAGCACATTGCCCTCGGCGCGTGTCACCAGGCGGTCGGGGCCAAAGGGTCGCCAGCCCCCCACCGCCCCCCAGCCCACGCGCAACTTTTCGCTGTAGAACCCGAGCGCCACCACGGCCGGCACCTCCAGCACCCCCTCTCCCCACACGGGCGTATGCACGAACTGGACGCCGTCGCCGGCCAGCCCGCCCGTTACGGCCACGCCGGGCGGGAGTACCGCCCCCACGCCCGCCACCAGACGCGTGCCGTTGAGGTGCACGCCGTCGGAGAGCATGAGCACGTGGGCGAGAGGCAGGCCGTCGCGCACCGGCGCGATTTTGCCCGCCAGGCGCGCCCCGAGGGCAACGTCGTCTTCGCGCGGCAACCGGCTCGCACACGCTACGTGCACGCGGGTGTTTTCAAACTGCACCGCCGTCAGGACGACGGAGCCGTCGTGGACGGCTTCGCCGGCGACATCGCCGCAGGAGGAGCAACCGACGAGATGCGCGCCGGGGTAAGCCTCGCGCACCTGCGCAAACGAGGCCGGATCGGCCATGAGCGCGTCGTCTCCAAAGGCGAATACGAGGTCCTGATGTGGCTGCGTGTCGAGTGCTGTGCCCGGCGGCCAGACGTGCTGAGAGGTTTTCATGGGGGGTGTAGAGGTATAGCGTACCCTCGCCCGGACAAACGAGGTGCCATACGCTACGGCATCTTTTTAGATAGCCAATTGGCTCTTCATCATCAAGGAAGGTGGCAGAATTTTCCTTTGTCTGGCTACGCGCTCCTGCTTCACGGCCCCTCTTGCTAGGCACGACAACCTCGTCCTGGGTCGTGCGTTGACACAGACCTTTGCACATACCCGCGCCGCATGGAAACCGCGCCCGCCGCCCCCACCCCTGTTCGCCGCCTGCGCGACCGCGTACTCGTCCTGCGAGGCGCGCGGCAGCACAACCTGAAAAACATCAGCCTCGACCTGCCTCATGGCCGGCTCATCGTCATCACGGGGCCGTCAGGTAGTGGCAAGAGCAGCCTCGCCTTCGACACGATCTACGCCGAGGGGCAGCGCCGCTACGTCGAGAGCCTGAGCGCGTACGCACGCCAGTTTCTCGAACGCATGGACAAGCCGGACGTGGACTTCATCTCCGGCCTCGCCCCTGCGCTTGCCATTCAGCAGACGACGGCCATCAAGAACCCGCGTTCCACCGTGGCGACGCAGACCGAGGTGTACGACTACCTGAGGCTGCTTTTCGCGCGCATCGGCACCACCGTTTCGCCCGTTTCGGGCGAGCCCGTCACGCGCGACTCGCCGCGCTCTGTCGCGGAAGAACTCGAATCCCGACTCGAAGATGGCACCCGTTTTTACCTGACCTTTGCCCTGCCGGAGCACAAGAAGGCGAAGGTGGCCGACGAGTTGGAAACGCTGCGGGCGCGCGGCTTTTTCCGCGTGCTCGTGCTGCCCACCGAGAAGCAGGCCGAAAAAGGCGCGCAGGAAACCCTCGTGGACCTCAACGAAACCGACCCCGCCAGCGTCCGCGCCGGGCGCGACCGGTTGCTCGTGCTCGTGGACCGGCTCGTTATCCGCAAAGACGACGAGGGCACGCGCTCGCGCATCGCGGACTCGGTAGAGCAAGCCTTCCGCGAGGGGGGCGGGCGCTGCATCGCGCGCGTGGCAGCGGGCGAAAAGGCCGGGCAGCAGTTTGCTTTCTCCGAGTTTTTCGAGCGCGACGGGATGCTGTTCGAGGAGCCGACGCCGCTTCTGTTTTCGTTCAACAGCCCCGTCGGCGCGTGCCCCACGTGCCAGGGCTTCGGGCGCGTACCCGGTCTCGACCCCGACCTGGTGGTGCCCAACCCCGACCTGACCGTGCGGCAGGGCGC
>CBDUBO010000271.1:0-4318 GCA_965365405.1 uncultured Rhodothermales bacterium
GCGCGCGCTACGCCGCCACGCCATGAACCCCACCTACTACACGCTCCGCGCCCTCGCCGCCGAATGGCAAGACCTCGCGGGCTGCCGGCTCGAAGAGGCGTTTTCGCAGCAGCGCGACGAGCTGACACTGGCCTTTGAGCGCGACGACGGGCCCGTGTGGCGCGTGCAGGTGGGCGTGCGGCCCGTTTACCTGTTCCGCTCTGAGGGCTACAACCGCGCCCGGCGCAACACAGCGTCGCTGTTCGAGGACGCGGCAGGACGGCGGGTTGAAAAGGTAGCCGTGGCTGTGCGCGACCGCTTCGTATTCATAGACCTCGAAGGCGGCCTGGTCCTCCACCTGATGCTGTTCGGTTCAAAGGCCAACGTGTTTCTGGCAGACGCCACGGGTACGGTGGTGGAGGCGTTCCAGGCCAGCGCGGCGCACGAAGGCGAGACCGTGCCCGCACCGCGGCCGGCCCCCCTCGTGGACACGTTCGAGACGTTCGCCGCGCGCTGGCCCCCCGCTGGGCTGCGCAGCCGCCGCCTTGCCCGCGCCTTCCCGCTCTTCGACGCGCGGCTGGCCGCCGAGGCCCTCCACCGCGCCGGCCTTCCAGATACCGACGCCGATTTGGACCCGCCTGCGCGGCAACGCCTCTTCGACAGCGCGCGCCGGCTCGACGCTGAGCTCCAGACGCCGACGCCGCGCCTCTACCGGCGCGAGGGCAGCGCCGCCGTGTTCGCCCTCACCACGCTTCACCACCTCGACGCCGCCGGGTGGACAGGCGAACCCTTCGCCTCGACCAGTGCCGCGCTGGGCGTGTACGCGCGCGAAACGCTGCGCGAGGGCCACTTCCACCGCCGCACCGAGGCTTTGCGGCAGCGCCTCGGCCGGGCCGTCGAGAAGGCACAGCACCGCCTCGACACCATGCTCGACCAGCTCAGCCAGCCTTCGCGGGCCGACGCCTACGAGCGCGAGGCGCACCTGCTCATGGCGCAGGCCCACACCATCGAGCCCGGCGCGGAAGCGGTGGCACTGCCCGATCTGTTCGCGCCGGGCCAGACTATCACGTTGCGACTCGACCCGGCGCTGTCGGCCATCGAGAACGCGCAGCGGCGCTACGGCAAGGCGCGCCAGTCCCGGCAGGCGCGCCTGCACGCCGAGGCGCGGCTCATGGACGCCGAACGCACACTCAACGAGGCTGTCCGCCTGCGCGACGCGCTCGGGGCCGTCGCGACGCTCAAAGAACTCGACGCGTTTGTAGCCCGGGAGCGGGACGCGCTGGGCGCGGCCCAGGCCGATGAAGGCGAGAAGCTGCCCTTCCGCCGCTACAACGTGGGACAGGGCTACGAAGCGTGGGTGGGCAAGACGGCCCAGCAGAACGACCTGCTCACCCTCCGCCACGCCCGCCCCTTCGACCTGTGGCTGCACGCGCGCGGCGTGCCCGGATCGCACGTGGTGCTGCGCCTGCCGGGCCGCCACAGCCAGCCGCCTCCCGAAGTGCTGGACGCCGCCGCCGCCCTTGCGGCCTATCATAGCAAGGCGCGTGGCAGCAGCCTCGTGCCCGTGCTCGTCGTGCCCCGCAAGTGGGTGCGCAAGTCCCGAGGGGCCGCGCCCGGCAGCGTCACCCTTCTGCGCGAAACCGTGCGCCTCGTCGCGCCCGGCCTGCCCGGTTGAATGGTATGCCCCGCAATCTCTTCCTCGTGACGTCCATCGGCCTGCTCGGGCTTTACTGGATGGGGCAGCTCTGGGCGGCGCTGCGCGGGGTGTCCACGCTGCCGCTGGATCGGCAGGCGCTGTGGGTGTTGCTCGTCGGCGCGTTCCTGCTCTTCAACGCGCTCGTGCTGCGCGGGATGGCAGACCCGAAGCCCGACCCCCGGTTCTGGCGCTGCTGGTGGGGCGCGGCCGTTCTCTGGCTCGCGACGCTCCTTCCATTTTTCCGCGCGCTGGAGGTGGAGCGGTTGCTGTAACGAACCGGGGCGGGAGGCGCCGAGCAGTGGAAGGTTGGTAAAAGGGCTTCCAGGCTCTAACCTCCACCCTCCAACCCCCAACCACATGCAACTCACCTTCTGGGGAGCCGCCCAGACCGTCACCGGCTCCAAGCACCTGCTCGAACTCGACAACGGCAAGTCCATTCTGCTCGACTGCGGCCTGTTTCAGGGCCCGCGCGACGAATCCAACCGGCGCAACAGGGAATTCGGCTTCGACCCGCGCCAGGTGGACGCCGTGGTGCTCTCGCACGCCCATATCGACCACATCGGACTGCTGCCCAAGCTGTGGAAAGAAGGCTTCCGGGGCAAGGTGTTCTGCACGCACGCCACCTACGACCTGGCCGCGCTGCTGCTGCTCGACAGCGCGCACATTCAGGAAAAGGACGTGCAGTTCGTCAACAGGCGGCGCGCGTCGCGGGGCATGGAGCCCGTCGAGCCGCTCTACGATGCCGCCGATGCCGAAGGCGTGCTGGAGCACTTCGTGGGGATGCCCTACCGCAGCGCCTTCTCGCCCGTCGAGGGCGTCGAGGTGACGTACCGCGACGCGGGCCACATTCTGGGCTCGGCCACGGTCAACCTCGAAGTGAAAGAGAACGGGCGCACGCTGCGCATCGGCTTCACGGGGGACGTGGGCAACCCCAACCGGCCCATCCTGAAAGACCCGGAAAAGATGGACGACTGCGACGTCGTGATCTCGGAGAGCACGTACGGTGGCAAGGTTCACCCGCCCGCCGAGGAGACGAAGGCGCGGCTGGGCGAGATCATCCGGCGCACGGCCGCGCGCGGTGGCAAGGTGCTCATCCCCTCGTTTGCCGTCGGGCGCACGCAGGAGGTCGTCCACGCCCTCGACGCGCTCTCGAACGAGGGCAAGCTGCCGCCCATCGCCATGTACGTGGACAGCCCGCTCGCCGTCAACGCGACGAGCGTGTTCATCGCGCACCCGGAATGCTTCGACCGCGACCTGATGGCTTACATGCGCGACGACCCGAACCCGTTTGGCTTCGAGCGCCTGAGCTACATCCGCAAGGCGGAGGACTCGAAGGCCCTCAACGGGCGGCAGGACCCGATGGTCATCATCTCGGCCTCCGGCATGGCCGAGGCGGGCCGGATTCTGCACCACCTGCGCAACAACATCGAAGACCCGCGCACCACCGTCCTCATCGTCGGCTACTGCGCCGAGGGCACGCTGGGGCGCAAGCTGGTCGAAAAGGAAGAAACCGTCCGCATCTTCGGCGAGGAGTTCGAACGCAAGGCGGAGGTGGAGGTGATGAACAGTCTATCGGCCCATGCCGACGAGCCGGGTCTGGTGGATTTCCTGGGCAAGCTCGACCGCGACAAGCTCAAGCAGACCTTTCTCGTCCACGGCGACAAAGAGCGGCAGGAAAAGCTCAAAGAAGCGCTCAAGGCGAAGGGCTGGGGCGAAGTGCTCATCCCCAGCCACGGCCAAACGTTCAGGCTGTGAGGGGATGAGAGAAGGGCGGTTGGGGAATGGGGAGTTGGGGAAGTGGAGATCTGGTCGCAACCGTAGGGGCGCGATGAATTGCGCCCCTACGTTGGCGTTCACCCTTTACCAGTCGCCAATCGCCCCGATGATCAATCTCCCCGTCTCCGAAAATAGGCGGGACGGCCCATGTGGCAGGGCAGGGGGAAAGGGGATTATAGCGGCGTCTTTTCACGGATGCCGACTGCGCGGGCGGTGTGCGTGAGCCCACTTGCCTGTCCGCGCGCCCGACCCTGCTTTCATGCTTCGCCTTTCGTACCACCGCCTCCTGCCGGCGCTCCTGTTGGCGCTCGGCACGCTGCCGCAAGCCCGCGCCCAGCAGCTTACCGACCTCTCGCTGGAAACAGGCGTCGCGCAAAGCCCGTCTCGCCTGCTGTTCCGTCTGGAGGGCGCGCAAGCCGCAACGGCGGTGCGCGTGTACCAGGCCCTCCCCGTGCCCGCGCAGGTTGCGCGACGGCTGAACGGCCGTCCCGACGTGCGCTGGCTGCTTGGCAGCGTGGTGCGTGCTACGCCCGACGCGGCAGGCCGTGCCGCGCCCGTGCTGCTCAGGCCCGGCCGCACGGCCACGAGGCAGGCGTCCGGCGTCTGGCAGGCCGCGCTGGCCGACGCGGCCACGCCCGGCAGCACGTTCCTCGTCGAAACCACGTCGGGCGCGGGCGCAGCGACGTGGCAGGTGGGCCGCACCGCGCCGGTAGCGGCGGCACTGGCCTCCAACCCCACCCTCGGCTCCACGATCTCGGTCAACCCTGCTACCGTCAGCACGGCGGCGGGCGCGGTGGAAACCGCCGTCCGGGTGCAGCTGCTCGATGCCACCGGGGTGAGCGGGGCCACGTTTCTGCTCACCGAGCC
>CBDUBO010000272.1:0-4308 GCA_965365405.1 uncultured Rhodothermales bacterium
CCGCCTCTTTCTGACCGTGGCGGGCCGCGTGGACGGCTCGTCCGTCTTCGGCGACGAGGCAGGCACGCAGTTCTACCCGAAGGTGAGCGGCTCTTACATCCTCTCGCAGGAGCCGTTCTGGAAGAATAGCGTGGGCAACACAGTAGACTTTTTCAAGCTGCGCGCCTCCTACGGGCAGGCGGGCAACCTGACGGGCATCGGCACCTACGAGCGCTTTACCAACTACAACCCGGTGCCGTTCAACAGCCAGACGGGCCTCATCCCGTCGACGGCGCTGGGCAACCAGGACCTCAAGCCGGAGCGGCAGACAGAGATCGAGGTGGGCGCCGACCTGGCGTTTTTGAAGAGCCGCGTCGGGGCCGAGTTCACCTACTACCACCAGACGGTGGACGACCTGCTGCTGCGCCGCGTGCTTGCGCCCTCGACGGGAGCCACGACGCGCATCGAGAACGCGGGGCAACTCACCAACCGGGGCATCGAGCTGCTGCTGCGCGCCAGCGTGCTGCAAAAGCGTGACGTGAGCCTGGACCTGACGGCGACTTACAGCCGCAACCGCAACGAAGTGACGAAGCTCAACGGGCCGGGCTTTGCCATCGGCGGCAACTTCGGCGCGCAGTGGGCGCTCGAAGGCTACCCCCTCGGCACGTTTTACTGGCGCGCCTACGCCCGCAACCCCGATGGCTCGCTCCTGCTCACGCCCACCGGGCTGCCGCAGGCCGAGCGCGGCGTGCAGAACAACATCTCCGACCCCTCCACCGCCGAGCCGCAGCGCAACGCCGCCGGCCAGCCCACGGGCGCCATCCTCAACATCGTCGTGGGCGATCCCGAGCCCGACTGGATTGGCTCGTTCACGACCGACTTCCGCTACAAGGCGTTCTCGTTCCGCGCCCAGCTCGACGCCGTGCAGGGCTTCGACGTGTTCAACTGGAACCGCCGCAACTTCGACCGCCACAACTACCGGGGCGGCTACGACTACGGCCTGGAGTTGATGGACGGCTCGACGATTCCGAAGGGCACGGCCAACGCCAAGGGCAGCGGCCTCATCACCGAGGAGTACGTCGAGGACGGCTCGTTCGTCAAGCTGCGCGAGGTGTCGGCGGCGTACCTGTGGCGTCCCCGCGCCTACGGCGTGCAGAGCCTGGAACTGCGCGTGACAGGCCGCAACGTCTTTTCCATTGACGACTACCGGGGCTACGACCCTGAGGTGAGCGTGCAGGGCCGCGACACGGGCGTCGTGGGCTTCGACTTCGGCGCGGTGCCTATTCCGCGGCAGTTCAGCGTCAGCGCCACGTTCACGTTCTGATGCGTGTTGCGCAAATGCCCATCTCCTGACCAATCCTCTTCTGAGCATATGAAACGCTTTTCCCATTCCGGGCGCGTCTGCCTGGCTTCGCTGCTGGCCGTGCCCCTCTGCCTGGCGGCGCTTGTCGCTCTGCCGGGCTGCGACTCCTTCGACAACCCCAACGCGGCTTCTTCCGATCAGGTGCTGACGACGACCGAGGGGCTGCGCGCCCTCGCCATCGGGATGCGGCGCGAATACGCGGTCGAGGCGCTCTCGTCCGTCGTGCGCGTCTCCGGCCTGGCCTCGCGCGAGTTCGGCGTCGTCGTCGGCTTTACCAACCCGCAGGACATCGAGCGCGGCGGCCCCGCCGTGTTGCCCGACAACGGCATCGTCAACGGCGTCTGGCTCAACCACTACCAGGTCATCGGCATGGCCGAGCAGATCATCGACAACGTGGGCAACGTGCCTGACCCGGCCACGCGCTCGGCCCTGCGGGCGACGGCGCACTTTTTCAAGGCGGCCTCCCTCGGCAACCTGGCGATGTTCTACGAAGCCTTCCCCCTCACGGTGGACGAGGCCGGCAAAGCCCCGTTCGCCTCGCGCACGGAGGGGTTGCAGGAAGCCGTGCGGCTGCTCGAAGAAGGCATCGCAGCGCTGGGCGGGCAGGACGTGTCGGACGGCTTCAAGTCGCGCGTGCTGGGCTCGACGCGCTTCAACCTGCTCCAGAGCCAGTACGCCTACCTGGCGCGCTACCACACCATGCTGGGCAACCACCAGCAGGCCATCCAGGCCGCGAACAACGCGCTCGCCAACCCGGCCAGCGTGTCGGTCTTCGTCTACGACAACGGCAATGGCAACGAGAACCCGCTCTACGTGCAGACGACGCAGCTGCCTGCCACGCTGCGCCCGCTCGACAACTTCGGCTTCGACCCGACCGAGTTTACCGTACCCGCTGCCGACGGGCGGAAGGCGTTTTTCCTCGCCCCGCTCGATGCCATTGGCGAAACGTCGCGCCTGCCCGTGGAGACGATGCTCGGCTTCTACGACACCGTAAACGAGGCCATACCCGTGTACCTGCCGGGCGAGATGTACCTCATCATCGCTGAAGCAAACGCGCGGCTGAACCAGATCCCGGCGGCCATCACGGCGCTCAACCAGGTGCGCACGAAGGCAAACGACCCCTTCGGCGTGAATGCCGGGCTGGCCCCGTACAGCGGCCCGCAGACGCAGGCCGCCGTGCTCGAAGAAATCTACCGGCAGCGCCGCATCGAGCTGTTCGTGACGGGCCTGGCGCTCGAAGACAGCCGCCGCTTCGGGCGTCCCGCACCGCCGAATCCGCCGTCGTTCGCTTCGTTCGCGCGCACGCGCAACTTCTTCCCTTACCCGGACAACGAGCGGGCCAACAACCCCAACACCCCCGCCGACCCGGCCATCTGAAGCGGCGACTCTGGCAGTTTGTTGAGCGCCCGGCCTCCCACGTGGGAGACCGGGCGCTTTTTGATTCTGGTTCAGGCAGCGAGGAGGCCCGGCGCAGGCGTGCAATATGGGCGGTTCTACCCATGTAGGGGGCGCGGCTCTGTAGCGAGCTTTTGCCTCGTCACCCCGATACGCCTCGCAACCCCTGATTCGTTATGAAATCTCGTTTGCTCCTGCTGCTCTTGCTCGCCGCGCCGGTAGCCCAGGCCCAGTCCGGCTTCGCGCTGCTCTTCGCCCCATTTCAGTGCCGGACGGTAGGCGTCCCGCTCGCCGCCCCCACGGGGGCGTTCACGCTCGAAGCGTGGGTCAATTACCAGGGCGACCCGCAGGTGTACGGCTCGTATCCGTTCATGGCCTTCGGCGACGACGCGCCTTTCTTCGGTATCGTCGGGGAGCACGTGCGCGTGATAGGCAAGTCCGGCGTCATCGTCGAGGCCGAAGGCATACCACCCGGCGCGTGGCGGCACGTCGCCTACACGTTCGATGGCACCACGAGCCGTCTCTACATCGGCGGCACCGAGGTGGGCACGTCCACCGCCGCCCCGCCGGCCACGGGCGCCGACCTGGGCATCGGCTGCCACATCGGCGACACGGTCTTCCCCGGTTATCTCGACGAGGTGATCGTGTGGAACGAGGCGCGCACGGCCGCGCAGATCGCCGCCGACCGCCAGGGCCTTTCCGCCGAGGCCATCGCGTCGCCCGCGCTGCTGGCCTACTTCAAGTTCGACGAGGGCGCGGGACAGGTGGCGGTAAACGCGAAACCAGGCGGCCCCGACGGCACGCTCGGCTCCTTGCCCGAAGCCGACCTTCGCGACCCGGTGTGGACGCCTGTTTCGCGCATCATCACAGGCGTTGAAGACGACGCACCCGGCGGAGCGTTCGCGCTCGCGCAGACCGGCCCGAACCCGTTCACAGAGTCGACCACGCTCGCGCTCACCGTGGCCCGGACGCAGTCCGTGCGCGTGGCCGTTTACGATGCGCTCGGGCGCGAGGTCGTGCGCCTGCACGACGGGCTCGTGGCCGCAGGGGCGGCGCAGCCGCTGACCTTCGACGCCGCTGCGCTGCCCGGCGGCGTCTACTTCGTCCGGGCGGTGGGCGAAACGAGCACGGCGAGCCGCCGCCTCACCCTCCTGCAATAAGCGCAGTCCCATGCGGCTCGCCTCTCTCCTCTTTCTCCTCGCCACCATCGGGTGCGCCGACGAAGCCGTCGGGCCGGGACCAGCGAGCCCGATTTACGAACTCGTCTTCGAGGGGGAAATGGAAGGAGGCGATCGGCGCTTGTTCCACGCCGCCCTCGACGACACGACCGCAGGGCTGCTCGGTGCCGGCTATGCGGGGCACAAGCCGCAACCCAGTCCGGATGGACAGCGGGTCGCTTTCCACTCCATTGCCACGCACGCAGCGCCCTCCCGGCTGATGGTGCTGCGGAAGGGCACGGCTGCGCCGGTCGCATTCGCGGGCGGCACGAACAGCATGGAGCGCGAAATCACCTGGGCGCCGGATGGCACGCGCATCGCTTTCACCTCCTTCCGCGACGATGCCTACGGCGA
>CBDUBO010000273.1:0-4306 GCA_965365405.1 uncultured Rhodothermales bacterium
CCTCCGGCAGGAAGCCCTCCAGCTTTTCGGGATAGACGTAAACGGCCCCGCCGCGCTCCTCCAGCACGCCTCGCTCGAATGGATCGGCCCCGTCCATGTAGCTGCCGAAGTAGAAGCGCAGCACGTCCGGGCGCACGTTGCCGGCATCGAGGAGCAGGCCATCGCCGGGGTGCTGGCCGCCCTGGCACGCGGCGAGCAGTAGCAGAAAGGGAAGAAAACGGTAGCGCATGGGGCGCGTCGTGCGAAAAGGGCGGTTCGTTGAAAGGAGAGCGGCTACTGCTGCGCCTCGATCTGCGCCAGGAGCGCGCGGGCGCGGGCGTCGCCGGGCGTGATCTGGAGCAGGCGACCGAGATCGCGGCGGGCGTCGGCAAGCCGGCCCTGCTGCGCGGCCACGAGGGCCCGGTTGCCCAGCGCCGAAACGTTATCGGGGTCGGCGGCGAGCGCGCGGTCGAGCAGGGCGTGGGCGGCAGGCAGCCGGTTCTCCATGAGGGCCACACTGGCCCGGTTCACGAGGGCCGTAGCCAGGTCGGGGTCGAGGCGCAGGGCGCGGGCGAGGGCGCTGTCGGCCTCGGCCAGCCGCTGCTGCCGGAGCAGGACGAACCCGAGGTTATTCCACGCGCCCGGATCGTGGAGGGGATCGCGCGCGAGCAGGGCTCTGTAGGCCGCCTCGGCGTCGGCGAGCCGCCCCGCGGCATCAAGGGCTTCGGCCAGGGCGTGGTGCGCGTCGAGCAGGGCGGGTTGCAGACCGACAGCCTCTTGCAGCGCCGTGACGGCCTCGGCGTAACGCCCGGCGGCGGGGTACGCCTTGCCCAGCCACAGGCGCACGTCGGCGCGGGCCGGGTAGCGGCTGGCGGCGTCGCGCAGCACCTGTGTGGCGGCGGCGGTAGAATCCTGCAGAAGCAGCACACGCCCCAGCGCCAGCCTCGCCTCGGCCTGCTCGTACCCACCGGACAGCCCCTGGCGCACGTCTGCCTTGACGCGAGGCAGGTATTCGGGAATGGGCTGTTTCGTCTCGTAGAAATCGAAGTAGGCCAGCCCTTCCTCTACCGCTGCCTGCGCCGGGCCGGGCGCGTCGCCCGAGCCGGTGACGCGCACGAGCGTGACGGCCTCGCGCTGCACCCGCGCCCGCTCGATGTCCTGGGGCCGGCGGGCCGTCGGCAGCGTCCGGCGGATCCAGTGGTCGGTAAAGGTGACGTGCGGAATGTCGGACGTGCCGGACTTCTGGAGGTGGCAGCTCACGCAGTTGCCCGTGAGCGCGGCGGGCAGAGCCGTGCGGCTGCACGGCGACCTTTCCGGGTGCTGGGGTGTCGGCGTGTGGCACTGCTGGCAGACGGTGTTGTAATGGTCGGGGGCCAGTTCCTCTACGGGCACGTGCGGATCATGGCACGTGGTACACGTCATGCTGCTCTGCTCGAAGCACGCGCTCTGCGCCAGCCGGGCCGCGTGCGAGGAGATGCCGAAGCGCTCGGGGTCGCGCACCTGCTCGGCGCGGGCAAACACGGCGCGGTTCTCGTGGAGCGGCTGGCCGGGCCGGTACGTCGCTGGCCCCTCGCCGGGCTTGAAGACGGTCGTGCCGGTGAGGTGGCACTGCTGGCACACGTCCAGTTGCAGGCTGCGCGTCAGCCGCGCCGGGTTGACCACGCCTGCGTCCGCCTCGCCCTCGGCCGGCTCAAAGCCTGCCAGCCGCGCCTCGACGTGCTCGGCAGAAGGGCCGTGGCACCGCTCGCACGAAATGCCGAGGGGCATTTCGGTGTAGTGCGATTGCGTGAACGGCGTGTGCTCCGGAATCCCGTTGTGGCACGTGATGCACAGTTCGTTGGTGGGACGGCTGAAGCGGTCGTTGACCTGCTCGTAGCCCGGACTCAGGTCCCAGATGCCGCGCTCGACGTACCACGTCAGCGGCATCTCGGTCACGTATCCGTTCACGTTCATCAGGTACGAGCGTGTAGCCTTGCCCGACCCGATCACCCAGGCGGCGGCGTGCGTGCGCTCGTACACGACGTTGCCGGTGCGGTCGAGCCGAAACTCGCGCTGGTAGAGCGTGTCGCCCCGCACGAAGGGCGTGTAGTACAAGTCGCGGGGGCGACTGTAGATGCGCAGGCCAGCGGGAAAGCGCTCCGGAGCCGTGGCCGGGTCGAAGTGCGAAACGGACTGCCCCATCCCCGACCGTTTGTAGGATTCGTAGATGCTTTCGTGGCAACTCGCGCACGCGGCGTCGCCTGCGTAGCGTGCTTCCACAACCTGTGCTGGAGGTGTTTCTGCCTGCGGCCCCTGCCGGCACCCGAACATCCCCAGCACGGCCAGCAGCGCGGGCACCAGCACACGAAAAAAGCAACGCATAGGCGGTAAAAAGGCGGAAACGCTGCAAAGATAACCATTTGCCCTGCCGCCTTGGGTCCCTTCCCGCGCCCCTATCGCCGTGCCGCGTTTGCTATACTGCGGCGGCCCCTCTCCCCTTTCCCGAACCCATGATCGGACTTCTCGCTGCGGTCGCACTCGTCAGCCTTGGCGTGGGGGCAGGCATAGGTTACGCCCTCTTCCGCGCCCGGCAGGCGGACGAGCCGGAGGTAGAACCGCCCGCGCCGCTGCTGGGCCTCTCGACGGCAGGCGCGGAAGTGCCCGGCAGCCTACGCGCCGAAATCGAAGCGCTGCGCCACGCCATCGCCGGACGGCTGCGGGCGTTGCGCGAGGCGACAGGCGGAGACTGGCAGCCCGTCGAACTGCGCCTGGAGCAGATCAGCCTGGCCCTCGGCGAGCGGTTTGCCGAACTGGAAGAAGCACAGCAGGCCCTCGAAGCAGACCGCGCCGCCATCGAAGAAACGCGCGCCGAGACGGAGGAGGAGCGCAAAAAGCTCGACGCGCGCCGCCGCAAGGTGGCTGAGCGCGAGCGCGACTTCGACGTGCGCAAGGAGACGTGGCAGAGCGACCGCGCCCGCCTCGAAGCCCTCCACGAAGCCGAGCGTGCCCGCGCCGCCGCGCTGCGCGCAGCACTCGAAGAGGAGCGCCACAGCCTGCAAGCCCGCCTGGAGGCGCTGCGGGCCGAGCACGAGGCGCTCCAGCAAACCCTCGCCACGCACCGTGCCGAGGCCGAAGCGCTGCGCGAAACGCACACCCAGACGGCGGCCGAGCGCGACGACCTCCACCTGCGCTACGCCACGCTCGAAACCGACCACCGCCGCCTGCAGGAACGCGCCGAAACCGAGCGGACGTCGCTGGAAGCGCTGCGCCGCCAGCACGACCAGACCCTGGCGTCGCTGCGCGAGGCCGAGGCCGAAGCAGAGGCGCAGCAGCTACGCTACGCGGCGCTGGCCACCTCCCTCGAAGGCGTGCGCCACGACGCCGACTGCTTCCGCACCGACTACGAACGGTTGCGCGACAGCTACGAAGCGCTGCGCCGCCGACACGAAACGCAGACAACCCGGCTTGAAGCGCAGACTGCCCGGCTCGAGGTCGTCCTTGCCGAGCGCGATCAGCACGCCGCGGAGCGCGACGCCCTCCAGCAGGCCCTCAACGCCGCCCACAGCGAACGCGACGCCTTGCAGCAGGAGCGCGACGGGCTGGAGGCGACATACGCGCAGCAGCGCGCCGACCTGGAAGCGTTGCGCACCGAACGGGAAGCCATCGAGCAGGAGCGCTCCGAGGCCCGGAAGGAACTCGAAAAGCAGCGCGAGCGGCAGGCCCAACTGCGGGCCGAGTTGGACACCCACCTCACCCGGCTGGGCCGGCTCACCGAGGGGATGGAGGAAGCAGCGGAAGCCCGCGCCCTGCTCGAAGACGAGATGGCACGCCTTCAGAGCGCGCACGATGCCCAGGCCGCCGACCTCGAAACACGCCAGCAGGAACGCGACGACGCCCGCCGGGAAGCTGCCGACCTCCAGGCCCGAGTGGACAGCCTGATGGCTACCCACGACGCGCAGCAGGCGCGCATCGAAACGCTCGAAGACGAGCTGTCCGCTGCCCAGGCCCTGACCGAAACCCACGACGCGCTGCAAAAATCACTCGAGCGCGCCCGGTCCGAGCGCGACGACCTCGACGCAGTCGTGCACCAGATGCGCCTGACCAACCGCGAACTCTCGGAAGCCCTCACCTCTTCGCAGACCCAGGCCGACCAGGCCCGCGCCGCCCTCGACGAGGCCAGCCGGGAGGCCCGGCAGGCGCAGGACGAAGCCGAACAGGCGCAGCAGCAGCTTTCCGCTCTCGAAGAGCGCCACACCGGCCTGCGCGGCGACGTGGTGACGCTGCGCGCCCAGCTCTCGCGCGCCGTGCGCGAGCGCGACGAGGCGCAGCAGCAACTGGCCGACTGGCA
>CBDUBO010000274.1:0-4282 GCA_965365405.1 uncultured Rhodothermales bacterium
GGGGCCATGCGGACGGGCCCCGCCACGAACGCCACGCGGGGCGACGTGAAGGCGCCCGCCATGGCCTGAATCCAGCCCGGCGCGACGGTGCAGTCGGCGTCGGTGGTGAGGATGAGGCTACCGCGCGAGACGTGCAGGCCCCACGAGAGGGCCACGCCCTTGTGCCCATCGTGCTCGTCGCCCACGAAATCCGCCAGGCACACCAGGCTGAGGCGGTCGCCATATTCGCCACACAGCCGCGTCACCACGTCCGCCGTCGCGTCGGAAGAAAAATCGTCCACGACGATCACTTCGAAGCGGTCGGCGGGATAGTCGCACGCCAGGATAGAGCGGACGCAGGCTTCGACGTGGTCGGCTTCGTCGCGCGCGGGCACGAGCACGGACACGAACGGTGTGCCCTCGGGTGCGGGCGGCGTGCGGCGCAGCAGGCCGCGAAAGGCGATGGCGTAACGCAGCAGCGGCAGGGCGTAGCCCGCCGCCAGGGCCACGAGGGCCGCGCCCAGCACGAGCGAGAGGGAAAAAGTCACCAGCGCCACGGCGTGCGGAGTCTACGGGGGTCGAAGCTGAACGAGAGCGTCGAGAAGGCCAGTCCGTCGGCGGAGAAGCCGGCGGCGGCGGTAAAGACGACTTTGCGCGATTCACGCGTGTAGGCCCGCAGGCCCGCGCCGAACGACGCGCGCAGCGGATAGCGCGCCGCGTCATCGAATTTTTCGGCCCAGCTGGGCTGGAGGCGCGCGTCGGTGAAGAGGTTGTCGTACACGTTGTAGGCGCTCAGGATGAGGAAGCCGTCCGTGGCGTAGCGCGGGTGCAGGTTGGCGACGGGGTGCTGCACCTGCACGTCGAGCAGGAGCAGGTCGTTGCCGGTGAAGCGTGCCGAGCCGGGTCCGACGGCCACGTTGTGGCCCAGGCGCGGCAAGAGTACGAGGGGCAGATCACGGTCGAGCGGGACGGTGTGGAGCGCCAGGGCGCGCAGCACGAACGTCAGGTTGCCGGCGGGCACGTGGGCCGCCGCGCTGGTGTGGAAGCGGAGAAAGCTGAAGCCCGTGCCCTCGGTGTCGGCAAACCCTTCGCCACCGGCGGTGAGGAGCACCCCGCGCCGTGGCATCTCCGTCTCGTCGCGCCGGTCGAGGTAGGCCGTCGCCCCGGCAGACACGCCCGAGACGCGCTGCCCCTCGTCGCGGACGATGCGGGCCGCCGAGGTAGCATCGAGCCGTGAAAAGGCGTTTTCGACATCATCCTCGAAAGAGGACAGCGTGCCCGTCCGGTAGCCCGCGGTCGCCACCACGCCCGTCGTACCCCGACGCAGGCCCACGTGCCCGGCCAGGGCCACCTCGTCCGTCTCCACGAACAGCCGGTTGTTCTTGGTGGTACGCGGTCCGATGCCGTAGTAGGCCAGCCGCCCATTCGTTTCGTAGCGCGCCGACGCACCGCCCGAAACGCCCTCTTTGAACAAGTCGCGCGGGAAAAAGCCGACCTCGTACTCGCCCGCGTGCTGCGCGATGTAGGCGTCGAGTTTCAGGCGCGAGCCGGGGCGCACGAGGTTGGTGACTTCGACGCCGCCGCCCAGCCCGAAGCCCGCCGAGGGTTTGTAGAGCGAGATGATGTCGAAATAGGGGTGCACGGCCACCTCCTCCGAAGGCGCCGCCTCCTGCGCAGCGGCGGGCAGGGGCAGCAGCGCCCCCAGCACCAGCACGCCCCCGAAGCGCAAGGCGGCGCGTCGTATCTTTTGGGCAGCCAGGGCCAGAGAGGTACGCATGAACATACTCGTCGTGGGAAGTGGAGGGCGCGAGCACGCGCTGGGATGGGCGCTCAAAAAAAGTGATCCGCGGGTGTCGCTGCTGTTTGCTCCCGGCAACGCGGGCACGGCAGGGCTGGGGCGTAATGTACCCCTGCAGGTAGAGGCAGTGAAAGACATCGTGCGCCTGGCACGTGAAGCGGCGGTGAGCATGGTCGTCGTCGGCCCGGAAGTGCCGCTCGTGCGGGGGCTGGTGGACGCGCTCGAAGCCGAAGGCATCCCCGCCGTGGGGCCCAGTGCGGCGGCGGCTCGCCTCGAAGGCAGCAAAGCGTTCAGCAAATCCTTCATGGCGCGCTACGGCATCCCGACGGCCACTTTCAAGTCGTTCCACCGCGCAGACGCCGCCGCCGCCCGCGATTATGTCGCGGGGCAGCCAGAAGGGCCACTCGTCGTCAAGGCCAGCGGACTGGCGGCGGGTAAGGGCGCCGTGGTGTGCGAAAGCCGCGCCCACGCGCTCGAAACGCTGGACGAGATGCTGGATGCAGCATACGGCGACGCCGCCGACGAGATCGTGGTCGAGGGCTTCATGGAAGGCGAAGAAGCCAGCCTGTTCGCCCTCACCGACGGCGAGCGCTACGTGCTGCTCGCGCCCGCGCAGGACCACAAGCGCATCGGCGAGGGCGACACGGGCCCCAACACGGGCGGCATGGGGGCCTACGCGCCCGCGCCTGCCGTCACCGGGGCCATCCTTACCCGCGCCTGCCGCACCATCATCGAGCCCACCCTGGGTGGCATGATGGCCGAGGGGCATCCGTTTCGGGGCATCCTGTACGTGGGCCTCATGCTCACCGCCGAGGGGCCGAAGGTGGTCGAGTACAACTGCCGCCTGGGCGACCCGGAGGCGCAGGCAGTGCTTCCGCTATTGCAATCCAGCGCCGTCGAAGTGTTCAGCGCGCTTGCCCATCGCCGGCTCGAAGGCGTGCGCCTCTTCATGCACCCCGGCGCGGCGGCGACGGTCGTGCTGGCCTCGGAAGGATACCCCGGCGCGTACCCGAAAGGCCACGTCATCACCGGGCTCGAAGACGCCGAAAGCGTACCCGGCGCGCTCGTCTTTCACGCGGGCACGGCGCGGAACGAAAGGGGAGAAGTGGTGACCTCCGGGGGTCGCGTGCTGGCAACGACGGGCGTCGGCGCAACGCTGGAAAGCGCCCTCCAGACGGCTTATGCCGCTGCCGACTGCATCCACTTCGAGGGCCGCACGCTGCGCCGGGACATCGGCCACCGGGCGCTGCGGCCTGCCACCGCCGGAGGCGCAGGGTGAGCCGCCTCGCCTGCTGCTTGCTGCTGGCCGTGCCCGCCCTTTCCGCGACGGCGCAGCGGCTCGACACGCTGGGCGCTGCGGTTGTCGCCGCGCCGTTTGCGGACGCACGCGCGCTGGGCGTGGACCCGGCAGGCCGTCTCTACGTGGCCGACGGTACCGGCGCGATTGCCGTGCTGGGGCCGGACGGCACACCGCTGCGCCTGCTGGGCGGCACCGACCGCGCGCCGCTTTACAGCCCTTCCGACCTCGACCCCACCAACGGACTCGTGTTGCTCGTGGCCGATGCCGCGGCGGGGCGCATCTACCGCTTCGGCGAGGGCGGCATCGTGCTCGAAAGCTTGGGCTGGGCGGAGGCGGCCCGGCTGGGCGCGTTTGGCAGCGCCGGGCACGAGCGCGCCTTTACGCCCGTCGCCGTCGCCTCCGACGCGCGCAACAGCGTCTTTGCCGTAGACGGCGTCTCGGGCCGCCTCTTGCGCTGGGATCTGTCGCGCCAGGTGCAGACGCTCAGCGGCCCCGACGAGGGCGTGCTGGCTATTCCGAAGGGTCTCGCGGTGACAGGCGACAGGCTCTACGTGCTCGACGCGAACGGCGTCGTAGCGTTCGATGCTTTTGGAACTCCCGTGCGGCGCTTTGCCGCGCTGCACGCCCCCGCCGCCGTCCGCCTGCGCGCCACCGCCAGCCGGCTGGTGCTGGTGCTGCCCGCTGCGCTCGTGCTCTACAACCTGGAAGGCGGGCTGGAAAACGTGCTGACATGGGCGGGCGAACCGCTGCGCGACGTGGCCATCACGCCGGAGGCCGTTTTCCTGCTCACGCGGCAGAGGCTGTACCGCGTCACGCGCTGACGGCCCTCTGTTCGTTACCTCATCCTGCCACCTGCCTATCCGCCACCGCTACGCCGACGCTTTTCCGTGCCTCCATGCGGTGGTCTGTGCTTGTTCTGCTCTTGCTGTGCCTGTCCGCACCCGCGGCGTGGGCGCAGCGCGTGGTGCGTACCGACAGTCTGCTCGTTCACCGCGACACGCTCTACCTCGACCGGGCACCGCCGTACCGCCTGCGGCCCTTTGTGCGGCCCGGCACGCTTACGCTGCGCGCCGGACACACGACGCTCGACACCACCACGTACCGTGTGGACTGGGTAGAGGGGCGCGTGTGGCTCACGTCCATCCCGCCACCGGCGTCGTACCTCATCGCCACCTACCAGACGTGGCCCATCGGGCTCCAGCCTA
>CBDUBO010000275.1:0-4253 GCA_965365405.1 uncultured Rhodothermales bacterium
TCGTGCACGCGGGCCAGCACGCCGAACGTCACCGCCGTCAGCAGCGCCACCATCCAGCCGGCACCGGCGCCGGTCCACACGCCTACCAGCCACGCCGCGAGGCCGCCGCCGAGCACGACCGCCAGCCGTAGCCGGGACAGACGCAGACTTCTGGCGCCAAGCGTCGCCACGCGCCGGTCCAGCCGGGCGACGAGGGCCTCCAGGCGGGCGCGGGACGATGGCACAGACGCGGAAGACAGGTCGGGCAGGGGGCTGGACGTGCGCGACGGGTGGCTCAGAGCCACTCGTTCTCTTCCTTGTTGACGCCCGCCACTACCGGCACGGGGTACTGACTCGAGAAGCAGGCGTTGCACATCCGGCCCTCACAACTGGCGTTGGCCTTGTTGACGGCCTGCATCATGCCGTCGATGGAGAGGTAGGCAAGCGAATCCACGCCCAGCCAGCGGGCAATCTCATCCGCATCCTCGAACTGGTTCATCAGCAGCTCTTCGCGGCTGGGGAAGTCCATGCCGTAAAAACAGGGCGACACGACGGGCGGCGAGGCCACGCGGAAATGCACCTCTTTGGCCCCTGCATCGCGCACCATCTTGACGAGTTGCCGCGCCGTCGTGCCGCGCACGATGGAGTCGTCCACCATCACCACGATGCGGTCTTTGAGGACGCCCTCGACGGTGTTGAACTTGGACTTGACCCGGATCTCGCGCTTGTCCTGACCGGGCGAGATAAAGGTGCGGCCCACGTAGTGGTTGCGGATCAGGCCGATCTCGAACTTGCAGGCGTAGCCCAGCTTGTTGCACTCGGAGACGTAGCCCAGCGTGGCCGTGTTGGACGAGTCCGGGACGGCGATGACGATGGGCGGCTTCTGCCCACGCTTCACCTTAGGCACGGGCGCGTCGTGGGCGAGGGCCTTGCCGATCTTGCGGCGCACCTTGTCCACCATCTCGCCGAACACTTTCGAGTCGGGCCGGGAGAAATAGACGTACTCGAACACGCACTGGCTCACACCAAAGCGCTGCGCCAGTTTGTGCGAGGCGAACTGCCCGGAGGCGCAGCCGTCGCGGTCGATGACGAGCACCTCGCCCGGCTCGATGTCGCGCACGTACTCGGCCCCGACGAGGTCGAAGGCGCACGTTTCGGAGGCGATGCAGTGGGCCCATGTGCCGTCGCGGTTGAGACGGCGGCCGAGTGCGAGCGGGCGGAAGCCATTGGGGTCGCGCACGGCGATCAGGGCGTCGTCGGTGAGGATGACGAGGCAGAAAGCCCCCTCGACCTGCGTGAGCGCGTCGAGCACCTGGTCGATGCGGCGCGTGCGGCGGCTCTGCGCAATCAGGTGCAGCACCAGCTCCGAGTCGCTCGTCGTCTGAAACAGGGTGCCCCGGTCCTGGAACGCCTTGCGCAGCTCACGCGCGTTGGAAATGTTGCCGTTGTGGGCGAGGGCGACGTTGCCCAGCTTGTCGTGGACGACAAACGGCTGGATGTTGGAGCGGTTGTCGCTCGAACCCGTGGTCGAGTAGCGGTTGTGGCCGATGCCGCTGTCGCCCATCAGGGTGGACTCGAACAGGGCCGGGTCGCGGAATACGTCCAGCACCAGCCCTGTGTCTTTGTGGTGTGGCATCACGGGCCGCTGCTTGCGCTCGTCGAACGTGGCCGTGACGATGCCCGCCGATTCCTGCCCGCGGTGCTGGAGCGCGTGCAGGCCGTAGTAGATGGTGCGCGCCGCATCGGGGGCATTGTAGATGCCGAAGATGCCGCAGTACTCCCGAAGCTGGCGCATTGTGGGAAGGTTCAGAGGGCGATGAGAAGAGACGCCGCGGCGATGCCGGCGGCGTCCCAGACGAGGTCTTGGTAGCTGAAGCCGGTGCCACCGGGCCGGCGGCGGTCGTAGAGTTCTTTGGCCACCCCGATGCCCGCGCTGATGCCCGCCGAGACGGGAAGGGCGGGGCCTTCACCCAGGTCGGCTTTGTTCACGAGCACGTACTGACTGCCGACGGTGAAGAGGAAGCTGAACGTGAAGTGCTGCACTTTGTCGAACCCGAACCAGGCCTGCGCTGCGGGCAACGGAGGGGTGGCAGGGAGGGTTCTGTGAAGAAGCACGACGGACGTTGCCGGGGGTGCATCGAACCCGGACGGGATGGGCGGCAGTGCCAAAGACGGCTGCGCCACGGCGGAAGCCGTAGCCAACAGGCAGGCGAGGACCCCAGAGCAGAATACCTGCCGGATGCGCTCAGTCTGCAAAAAGCTTGCGTAGCGCATAGATGGCTCCTCCAAACAGGATGAATCCCGCGATCAGCAGCACGAAGATCCCGCTGATGGGCGGACTCACATAGCGCACGGACACGTTCTGCGCCACGTCACCGGCAGCGAGACGGACGACCCCGGCCGTGCTCGGCGTCCACACCAGCGTTTGGGCTCCGTCTGTGCGCACGTGATCCGTGTGCGAGACGGCGGCACTGGGGCGGTAGATGACGTGGAGCGTGTCGGGGGTGGGCGAGGGCAGTGTTAGCTGGATGGGCTGGCCTCGCACGACGAGCGCGCCTTCGGGCAGAAACTGCGCGGCGGCAGCGCGCGGCAGCAGGGCGACCAGGCACAGGAAAAAGAGCAGCACGCGCATGGTCAGGCAGGGGTATCGGTGGACGGGTGGCGGAAGGGCAACGAATCCAGTTCCACCGCGGGATAGTCTCGCATGAACGTCAGGTAGGCGGCGAAACCGAGCGTGCCCAGCAGCCACACGAATGGGATAACGTAGGGAATCCAGTTGTAGGGCCCCACGTCCACCGCCGTGCCGAAGAGCGGTCCGCTAAACTCATCGTAGAGGCTCCACAGCAGCACGGTGATGAGCAGGCCGGGGGCGACGTACTTGATGAGCACGTTGAACCACGTGCCCAGGTGAAACTTGGAGTGCTCGTTGACGGCGCGGCGCAGCGTGTCCGCCCCCATCACCCAACCCACCATGATGCATTCCAGCAGCCCCACGGTGAGCAGGCTGTACTTGAACGCCCAGTGATCCATCACGTCGAGCAGGCTCAGCCCCAGCGTGCCGTTGCCATTCAGGTTCGGGTCGATGATGGTGGGAAGGGTGTAGCAGATCGATCCGATGACGCCGGGCACGAGGATAAGCGCGAGTGCGCGTCCGCGCGAGATGCCCAGCTTGTCTATGAGGGCCGATGCGGGGCCTTCGATCAGCGAGATCGAAGAGGTGAGACCCGCGATCACGATGAGGAAGAAAAAGAAGACGCCGAACAGCTTGACGCCCCACGGAAACTCGGCCAGCCCTTCGGGGATGACGAAAAAGGAGAGCGACAGGGTGGTGCCGGCGGGGTTGAGCGAAAACGCAAACAGGAGCGCGAAGATGGCGATGCCCGCCAGGTACTCGAAGCCGCAGTTCATAAAGGAGACGAGCAGCGAGTTGTTCACCTGGTCGGCGTCTTTGGGCAGGTACGAGGCATAGGCCGTCATCGTGCCCAGTCCGAGCGAGAGCGAGAAGAACATCTGCGAGAACGCCCCCGTCCACACGCGCGGGTCGGCGATGCCGCCGAAGTCCGGGGTGAACAGGTAGAGCACGCCGTCCGTGCCGCCGGGCAACGTCAGGCCACGTATGATGAGCACGATCATAAACACCCACATGAGCGGCACGAAGATGCGGACGGCGGCCTCGATGGTTTTCGTGCCCTTGTTGAGGATGAGGATGTTGAGCCCCCAGATGGCCAGCACGCACAGCATGGGCCACCACGTCGTGATGAGGTTGAAGAAGTAGATCATCGCGCTCGGATCGTCGGGCGCGGTGGGCGTTAGGAACGGCGTGAACGGGGCCGAAGCGCCGCCCTCGAACAGGCTGCCGAACGCGCCGAACATCATCCCCAGCGCCCAGCCGAGGATGGCGATGTAGTACATCGTGATAAAACCGGCAGCGGCAATGCTCCACCAGCCCACGAACTCGGCCTTGCGCCCGGCCACGCGGTAGAGCGCTTCGGGAAAGGAGCGCCGCGTCATCGTGCCCAGCCCGAACTCCAGGATCATTACCGGGATGCCGAGCGCAAACAGGGCGAAGAAGTACGGCAGGTAAAAGGCTCCCCCCCCGAACTGGTACGCATTGGAAGCGAAAAAGACGATGTTGCCCAGGCCGATGGCCGAGCCGGAAGCGGCGAGAATGAATCCCAGCTTCGAGTTCCACGATCCGCGGTCCGGCGGGCTGGCTTGCGTTGACAAGGGCGTGCGGGGTTGAATTGAGGAGAAGCGTCGAAGGTAAGAAATCC
>CBDUBO010000276.1:0-4189 GCA_965365405.1 uncultured Rhodothermales bacterium
GCCCCCAGGTTGACCTGCTCGGTGAAGTCGCGCGGCTTGCTCGTGTCCACCACGAACAGGAGCGAGTGCAGGTCGCGGTCGAGGCTCGTCAGGTCCACCAGGTCGAAAGCAAAGCCGATGCGCAGTTCGAGCGGCAGTTCAAAGCTTTCCTCGACGAACTCGATCTCGGGCGAGAAATTTCGGGCCGAGACAGCGAAGTTGAGGCTGCGAAAGCCGGTGCGGTAGAGCATACCGAAGTCATAGGCCAGCGTGCCCTCGCGGGCCTCGGCGCGCGTAAGGCTGCCGTCCGCGCCGCGCTCGTCCACCGGATTGCCTAGATCCTGAGAGACGTACTTGACCTGTCCACCAATGGAAAAACGGTCGGTGAGGGCGCGGGCGTAGCCGAGCCCTACGCTGTAGGCCGAAGGCGAAAACGTGCCCAGGTCCACGAACCCATCGTCGTTGTTGGCTCGGATGGTTTCCTGGAAGGTGCCGTAGTCCACGAACAGGAGCGACACGCCCACCACGCCCAGCCGCCCGCCCATGGGCGCAAACGAAACGGCGGCGGTGTTGTAGTCAATGTCGGCGATAAACTGCACCTGCGAGGCGGCAGCGGAAACGAGGTTCTGCTGCGTGGCCAGGCCCGCCGGGTTGTAGAACAGCGCCGTCGGCATGCCGGTGAGCGCCGTCACACCGTTGCCGAGCGCCGAGGCGCGGGCGTCCACGGACGTGGAGAGAAACTTCATCCCCGTCTGGGCACGCTTGTCCTGCTGCGCCCGCAGGGGCGGCGCGGATAGCACCGCGAGCACGAGCAAAAAGGGTAGCAATCGATTCATGGAACGGGCCGTATGGTGGCTCAGCGGATGATGACGAACTTGCGGTACGTGGTCTCGCCTTTCTGAAACAGCGTCTCCCCCGTCGCCTCGTCAATCACGTCGTCGGTCACGGTGATGACGGCGATGTAGACGCCGGAGACGACCACCTGGCGCGAGGCCGTCGTGTGATCCCAGAACGCATCGCCCGATCCGTCGCGGTGCTCGATGCGGTCAACGAACTCGCCGATCTCCGTGAAAATCTCGATGCGGCACTGACCGGGGATGTTGTAGAAGGCCAGCTTGTCTTCCTGGTCGAAAAAGCGCGGCGAGTTGACAGCGCGGTTGCCCCCCGGCGAACCGATATAGTACGGGTTGGGGACGACGCGCACCTGGTCGAGCCCGCGCCCCTGCGGGCGCTTGAGCTGGGTGGGCGTGTACGTCTGCGTGTAATAGCGCGACGATTTGAGCGTTCGCCCGGCGGGTGCGCCGTCGCTGCCATTGGTGGGGCCGTTGACGGCGACGATGTAATAGAAGTAGTTGATGCCCCGCTTGGGCGTCTTGTCGTCGAAGGAGCGGTCGCTGCCGCTCGCCGTGTGGATGAGCGTATAGTCTTCGTCCGTGTCCGTTTCGGCGCGGTAGATCTCGAAGCTTGTGGGGCTCTCACCCGCGAAAACGTCCCACGTGAGCGCGATGCGGTCGCCGCCGCCGTTGACGTTGAACTCGCTGGGCGGGCGCGGAGGCTGCTGAACGCTGAAAGAATTGTTGTAGGCCGCAATGGCGCGGCGGAACGTCTGAAAGAGCGAGTCCCGCGAGGTGAACACCCACTCGTTCTTGGTCTTGCCCGACACGCCGTTGACCGCGACAGGCAGCACGCCCGCAGGCGTATCGCGTGTGGCTGTGGGGGCGGCTTTGTAGGCCTGCCCGATGGCCTCGTTTGCCTCACGGCTCAGCCCCGCCGCCGCCTCGGCCATCACGATGCGCACGCTCTGGCCAGGCGCGAGGGTGTACGGCCCGAAGCTCATCGCCGCCGACGGCCCGCCACTCTTGCCCGCCGCCGGATCTTTGGTGGGGTTGAGAAAGCCCGGCATCCCCGACGGCTCGATCACGTAGGCGTGGCGCGTGGGGCTGTCCGTCGTCATCACCTCGTACTCGCGCACCATCTTGGCCTCGGAGAACGGGTCGTTGTTGGACAAGAACGGGTCGTCCGAGTCGAAATACGTCATCACAAACGGCTGCCCGGGATCGTCGGCGCTGTTCTGGGCGCTCTGGTCGGCGTGCAGCACCACGGCCCCGACGAACTGCGACGCGCCCAAGCGGCCCAGCGTGTCCGAGGCGGCAATCTGCACGGCAGGCACGCCCTCGCGCAGGATGGGGCCACCCAGGTTGTTATAGCTCACACCCTTGTCGGGGAAGTAGCCGTGCCAGGCAAACATGGCGCGGAAGTTCTCGCCCGTCGTACCGTACTGCGCGTCGAGCCCGTCGCCGCGCGCGTCCACCATCGTGTTGCGCCCCCACCCTGTCGCGTTGCCGATGAGGTAGCGCGTCTCTTTCGCCACTGCCCAGCGCCACGTCCAGAAAAAGACGACGTCCTGCAACGTCTGGTTGGGCAACTCGATCTCGGCGTCGCTGTCGGTGTTGCCTGTGTTGGTGAAGACGTACTCGATGACGTGGTAGTTGTCGTGGAACGGGTTGGAGAACTGGTAGATGTTGCGCTCCATCGTCACGCCCAGGAGGGTATTGACGGTCGAGAAGATGGCGCGGTCGGAGGGCAGGTCGGGATCCACGCGGTTGTTGACCATCGCGGCTTCGGGCTCGGTCAGATCGCCGTCCACGAACACCGCGGGCGGCTCGAAGCGCGAAACCATCTCGAACTTGACCGGAAAGAACTCGCCGGCCCCGCTGCCGCGTGGCCCCACGTGGACGACGCGCACGGGAAACGTGGTGCCTTCGGGTCCGGTCACGTTGCGCGCCCCGATCCAGAAGCCCTTTGCCGCCTGCAAGTCGGTGTAGTCGTAGATGCCGGGCCAGCGCATCCCGTCCTGCTGTGAGCCAACGAAACCCCCGGATTCGACTTCGTTACCGGCAGCAGAATACCAGTTATGGAGCGATCCGGCCGAGAGCCACTTTTTCTCGAACTGCGCCTGGACCGGCAGTGCCAGGCCGAGGGCCAGCGTCAGAACCAGCAGGGGCGCGTGGAAGCGTCGCATTCGCGTCATGGATAGCACGTCGGCGCTTTAAAGGTTGATGCGCAAGCCGAAAAACACGTCGCGCGGGTTGAGGAACGTCAGGAAAGACTGGTTGGGCATGTCGATGTACGCCTTGTCCTCCAGCACCTGGTCGAGCTTCTGCCTGTCGGCGGGTACCCACGCGCCGTCGCGGAATTCGAGGTATTCCTTCGTTGAGCGCTCGTAGTAGAACCGCGTCGGGTCGGGCGTACTTACCGACGTGCGCACCGACACGTTTTCGATGGGCACGAAGGCCACGCCCGGCTTGCGGTACTCGCCCGGACGGTCTTTGCCGGGGATGTTGTTGTACTCGCCGGGCCGCGCGGGGAGGTGTAGCGACCGCATGTAGGCCAGGTAGTCGTTGCCGTCCACCGTGGCGCTCAGGTTGAGGCGGCGCGTGTTGAAGAGGTTGCTCACGTCCATGAACACCTCGACGCCGCGCCGCCCCACGTTGAACGTCTTCGCTACCCGCAACTCGACGTTGGTGAAGTCCTTGAACTGGACGTTATTCTGAACCCCCTCGATCTCGCCGCCACCCGTCCACGTGAAGTAGCTGCCCGCCTGCCAGCGTCCCACGAGCGAAAGCCGCAGGTCGCCGAGGGGATACAGCCCCCCTGCACTGGGGCCGAACTTCTGAGGCGAGAAGAAGAGCAGGTTGACGCGCGCGTAGGGCTGCGGCACGGGCTTGGTCTGGGCAGCCCGGCGGAGGTCGTCGCGCTCCTCCTCGCGGCGCTGCGCGGTGCGGTTCTCGTAGTACGTCGGCAGTCCGAAGCGGCCAAACGTGCGCACCATGTAGGTGTAGTTCACAAACCCCTGCACCCAGCGCCCCCGGTCGCGTGCCAGCGACACCTCGAAGCCCCGGATGTCGAAGTAGCGGTTGGGCTCGCTGCGCCCGTAACTCACCTGCCCGCTCCGGTCCACGTACGTCACCGTCAGCGGGTCGAGCGTCACGTCTTTGTAGTACCCCGCGATCTTCACCAGGTACTGGCTGAAGAGCGAGTGCTCGTAGCCCAGTTCATAGGCTACCGTCTTGGGCAGCGGCGCGTTGGGGTTGCCCACCTGCGACACCTCGCGGTTGCCCGCCGTCTGATACTGGACGAGAAAGATGTTGTTGGGGTCGGGCAGTTGCCGGAAGTGGCCGTAGTTGAAGAAGAGCTTCGAGAACGTCGT
>CBDUBO010000277.1:0-4177 GCA_965365405.1 uncultured Rhodothermales bacterium
GGGCTGTCGCTTTTGGCGCAACGCCCCGTGCGCGACGGATCAACGCACGACGACGAGGCGGCCCGTTGCCAGGCGCTCGCCCGCGTCGAGGTGGGCGGTGACGCGGTAGAGGTACACGCCCGGTGCGAGCGAGGCGGTGCGGATGGGCAGGGCCACGTGCCGCCCGGAGCCCACGACATCGGTCAGGGTCATTACCTGGCGACCCGTCAGGTCGAACACGGCCACGTCCACCTGCGCCGACTGAGGCAGATCGAGCCACGCCATCGCCGTGGCGTTGGCCGGCTGCGGCGAGAGGCCGCGCAGCGCGAACGCGCCCGGCAGGTGCGCCTCGACGTCCGTGGGTACGCTCAGGTCGGAAGCCAGGATGGGCAGGAGCTGGTAACCCGCATCCGGCACGGAAGACGAGAACTGGCCCACCACGCCCGTGAACGTCGCCGTCTGCGGAATGGCCATGCCGTCCACGTCGGTGTCGGCAGCATTGCCGATGCGCACGTCAATGGTGCCGCCGTCGGCCGTGGCCTGGTACGTCCGCGCGGCGGCGAACGTGCCGGTGTCGCTGAACTGGAGGCCGGACACCTGGATGAGACGGCTTTCGTACGCCTCGCCGCCGTTCAGGATTTCGGGCACGGTCACCTGAATGGGTGCGGGGAGCACGCCGCCCCGGCTCGGTACGCTATACGAGAGCAGACCCGAAGCGTTGATCTGGAGCAGGTTGTTGAAGCTCGACAGCACCCCTTCGACCACGAGCGAATCGCCGGGGGCAATCTGGCCGTTGCCTACCTGGTCGAAAAACGCGCCACTGGTCTGGCGCACGACGAGCCCGCCGGTTTCGTCCTGGAAGTACGTGAACGCGCCCCTGGCCCGCGTCACGACGCCGCGCACCTGCACGGTGGCCCCGTTGCCCTGCTGCCGTGCCTGCGCGATGGTCACGAAAGCGGGTGGCGGAGGCGTCGTCGTGGTGTCCGCACCGGAGAAGAACGCCCGCCGCGCCAGCGATGAATCGAGCACGAACGGGTTGGCCTTGCCCTGCACCTGCACGATGCGGTCGTGGCGCAGCATCTCCCCTGCCGACACGCCATCGCTCTGGTGCCAGGCGCGCAGCGTCGCCTTCATGCCGTCGAAAAACGCCCCGTCGGACACGTTGGCGTAGAGCGTGTAGAAGTAGAACTGCGAACGGGCCACGTCGCCCTTGACCTTTTCGCGCGGCTCGAACAGCCCGGCCCCACGCTCGCTCCACTCGTCAATAGCGGTGTTGGGCATCGTGCTCTGGCGCGTGTCGAGGCGGTACCAGTCCGTCGCCTGCGCGTCCGGCACCTCGCCAAAGGGCAAGTTACCGCGGTCGCTATTCACCTCGATGCGGGTGGGGAAGAGGTTGAAGAGGTTGGAGCGTTGCGGCTCGTCCTCCGCACCCTTGGACTGCGGCCAGGCGTGCTCGGTGTTGAAGCCCTTGTTGCTCGCAATCGTGATGGCGTCACTCGAACCAGCAGGAATGGCGATCTGGAAGCCCGTGTAGAGGCCTTCCACCAGCCCGTCCACGTTCCAGACGTAGCCGAACATCTGTCTGCGCGCCTCGGTGTAGCCCAGCGTGGCGGGCGTATAGACGCGGCGCAGGCTGTCCCGCAGTGCCGCCCCGACGGTGCCGGGGAAGAGCGTCTGCTGCGTCACGCCGTCGTTGTCCAGAATGGTCAGTTCCGCCGTCGCCGGCGCGCCCACGACGAGCCCGGCGGAGGGCTGCGTGAGCCGGAGCATAATGCTCTCACTCCCTTCAGCGCTGTCGTCGTCCACGACCGCGACGCGGACGGAGTCGCGCTGGCGACCCGGTGCAAACGTGAGTGCCGTGGTCGAGAGCGTGTAGTCGCTGTCCAGCGTCGCCGTGCCCGTGGCGGTCACGTTCACGGACAGGTTGCCGGCGGGGTTCTGCGAGAGGACGGCCACCATCCAGATGGGCGCGTCACCCTCGGTGAGGCTGAGGGTGGGCGTAATCCACCGCACCGAGGCCGTGCCGGCAGCGCCAGCAATGGTGAACTGAGAGGGGAAAGAAGCGGCCTGCGTCCGGTCGTCGTTGCCCGTCCAGTTAGCCGGATTGCCGATGGCGGCCAGCAGATCCGCTGCCGATCCTGACACCGTGCCCGTGTACGCATAGTTGTCCAGTTCAGGAAGCGCAACCGCCGTCACGCCATCGGTCAGTCCAGCAGGAAGGGCCGAGGTGTTGGAGGACGTGGCATCGGCCTGCCAGCTATTTCCCTCGTTGTTGACGGCGTAGATAAACGTAGGCGCGGCGTCCGTGCCCTGATAGGCGAGAATCTGGTCGCCACTGGTCGAAAGGCCGCAGAGGGAGCCGGTAACCGAACCCGCCGAGGGCGTGGCCGCGTCTGTCGGGTCGTTGCCCGCGCACGTGAACGTCACAACGGTGCCCGCGGCGATGGGGCTGTCTACATTCCACACCATCGTGCCTTCGCTGGTGCCGCGAAAGGCACCCGCGGCAAGCCAACCGTTTTCGGTGAAGGAGATCACCGTGCCGGTGGGCAGGTCGGTCATGGCCGCGACGGCAAAGGCGTCCGGGCCGTCGTGGTAGAGGCCCACGATGGCGATGTCGCCGGGTTGGAGCGCCTGCGCCGAGGCGAGTGCAGGCAAGAGAAAGAGAAGGGCAGTGGCAATCAGGCGCATGGGGTAAAAATGTTGGATTGGGCGGAGAAGGTAAGCAGCAGGCGTTACCGGAAGTTCATCGGAAGGCCAGGTTGAACCGGTGAAAGCCAGTAGCGGGCAGCGCCGCGCGCAAAAGCGAGGGATCGGCGCGGGCGAGGGGCTTATCTTGGCGGCCCGTCTGCCCACCGCCTGCATGTCCCGACTGCTCCTTCTCGCTCTGCTGTTCGCACCCGTCGCCTCGGCTCAGATCCGCGTGGCCGGCCCTGCCGTGCCGCTCACCCAGGCCGGAGAAGGGTTTGCCCACCCGCACTTCTCGCCCGATGGCCGATACGTCGCCTTCACATCCCCCTCGTACGACGGGCTGTGGGTACGTGACCGCACAGACGGTACCACGCGCCAGCTCACTGACGAGGTTGCTGCCGGCTACGGCGCGGCGTGGTCGCCCGACGGCACGGCGCTCGTCACGCGTGTGGCGCGCGTCGAAAACGGCCTGCGCAGCAACGCGGTGCGCGTGTTCAGCGTCGCAGACGGGTCGAGCCGTTTGCTCACCCCGTACGCCACCCGGATGCCCGCGCTGCCCGCGTGGAGCGACGACGGCGCGTCCGTCGTGCTGGCAGGGGAGGAGGGCGTCCAGCGCTTTGAAACGGGTATCGCCCCCCTTTCGGGTAAAGCGGGCGTATCTACCCTCCTGGCTCGCCACGATGGGCTGGTGCGCGCTGCCGACGGTGCTCTCGTGGTCGTGCCGGTGGAGGGGCAGCCTATCCTCGCCGCCGTGCCGTCTCCCACTGGCGACCGCTATGCCGTTCAGGTGATGGGCGCGGGTCTGTTCCTCGTCTCCGCCGACGGAAGTTCAGTTACGCCACTGGGGCGCGGCGAACACCCCACGTGGTCGCCCGATGGCGGTTACGTGGCCTTTATGCAGGTCGAAGACGATGGGCACGACATCACCGGAGCTGACCTGTGGACCGTACGGGCCGACGGCAGCGCGCCCAGCCGCCTCACCTCTACGGCCGACCGCCACGAGCTTTTCCCCGTGTGGACGCCCGACGGGGCCGCCATCGCCTTCGACGACCTCCAGGCGGGCGTCGTGTACCTCCTGCCCATCGCCCGCTAAGCCTCCACGCGCCACCATGCGACTGTTTACGCTCTGCCTTCTGCTGCTTCTGCCCGCCGCGCTTGCCGCCCAGCCCGTCACGGGTCTGGCCGGGTGGAGCGTCGTCATTGACCCCGGCCACAGCTTTACCCAGAACCAGGGCGCGTTCGGGTACTCCGAGGCCGAAAAGACGCTTGCCGTGGGCCTGGAACTGGCCCGCCTCTTGCGCGAGACGACCGACATTGACACGGTGTACATGACCCGCACGCGCGGCGACATCGAGGTGTCGCTCACCGAGCGCACGACGTACGCCAACCAGGTGGGAGCCGCCTACTTCCACTCCATCCACAGCGACGCGGGCTCTACGACGGCCAACAGCACGCTCATCATGTACGGCGGCTGGCGCGAGAACGGGCAGACGGTGGAGAAGACGCCCCA
>CBDUBO010000278.1:0-4175 GCA_965365405.1 uncultured Rhodothermales bacterium
TGACATCCATGCAGAAATACCGAGTCGGCATCCTCGGCGCGACGGGCGCGGTGGGGCAGCAATTCATTCGCCTGCTGGACGGGCATCCGTGGTTCGAGATCACGGCCCTGGCCGCTTCCGAGCGCTCTGCCGGCAAGCCGTACCACGAAGCCGCCCGCTGGGTGCTCTCCACGCCCATCCCCGAACGCGTGGCGCGACAGACCGTCGCGCTGGCCCGGCCCGACCTGGATTGCGACTTCGTCTTTTCCGGCCTCGACGCCGGGGTCGCGGGCGAGGTGGAAGGGGCGTTTGCCCGCGCCGGTTATCCCGTCATCTCGAACGCCCGCAACTATCGCCTCGACCCGTCAGTGCCGCTCCTCATCCCCGAAGTCAACCCCGACCACACGGCTCTGGTGGCAGGGCAGGACTGGGGCGGTAGCGGCGGCTTCATAGTGACCAACCCCAACTGCTCGACCGTCGGACTCGTGATGGCGCTCAAGCCGCTCTACGACCACTTCGGCGTCGAGCAGGTGCAGGTCACGACGATGCAGGCGCTCTCGGGGGCGGGCTACCCCGGCGTCGCCTCGCTCGACGCGCTGGGCAACGTCACGCCGTACATCGGAGGAGAAGATGCGCGTGGAGCCGACCAAGCTGCTGGGCACCCTACGTGACGGGCAGATCGAGCCTTCCAGCATCACCATCAGCGCGCAGTGCAACCGGGTGCCGGTGCTGGATGGCCACCTTCTCTGCATCTCGGTGCGGCTGGGCCGGAAAGCCGACCCTGAAGCGGTTGCTGACGTGCTCCGTGCGGCGGCAAGCCCCCTCGACGGCCTCAACCTGCCCACCGCGCCCGCTCGCTGGCTCCACTACCACGATGCCCCCGACGCGCCGCAGACGCGCCGTCACGTGGACCTGGGCGACGGCATGACGGTGTCTGTGGGTCGCGTGCGTGCCTGCGAGGTGCTCGACGTGAAGTTCGTCGCGCTCGTGCACAACACCGTGCGTGGGGCCGCCGGTGGCGCGATCCTCAACGCCGAACTGCTCGTCAAGCAGGGGCTGCTGCGCCCGCGCGCAGTAACGGCGTGACGGCAACGATTCGCCGGGCCGCCCCGGCCGACCTCGATGCTCTCGTGGCGCTTTTCCGCTGCTTTGCCAACGAGCAGGCGCGCATGGACGCACGCCTCGCCTACGCCGATGATGCCGAGGTGCGCTACCGCAACACGCTGCGTGCCGCGCTGCGTAGCCACACCTACGCTGTATTCGTGGCGGTCGTGGACGAAAAGATCGTGGGCTACCAGTCCGCCGAGCACTGGTACGAGGCGCCGCTCTACGCCGCCGGGCGGGAGGTGTACCTGCACGAGTTGTACGTGGAGCCGGGTCACCGGGGGCAGGGCCTGGGCAGAAAGCTGGGCGAGGCCGCGGTGCAGTGGGCAGAGGAGGAAGGAGCCGTCCGGCTGCGCTTCAGCATCCTCAGCTGCAACGTCGCCTCGCGGGCGCTGTGGGAGTCGCTCGGTGCCGCGCCGCTGAGCGCCACCTACACACTCGAACTGGAGGCCCGGCCCCCCGCTGATGCCGTACCACGGAAGCTGGGGTTTTAACCCTGCCCGTCAACCTTGGGGAATTCGTGAACGCGTCGTGGCTGGTTGACACGAAAAGCGAGGCTGCCGTATCATTGAAGCCCGCCCAAAAACAGGCGGAACTAGCTCAGCTGGTAGAGCGCCACCTTGCCAAGGTGGAGGTCGCGGGTTCGAGTCCCGTGTTCCGCTCCGCGAGAAAGCCCGGTCGCTCTGATCGGGCTTTTTTCGTTCAGGGGTGGGCTACGTAGCCACGCGTTGCAGGTGGGCCACGAGGGCTGTCCAGTCGGTGAAGCAGAACACGCCCTCTGGCGCTTCTCGCGGCGTGCCGCCATACCAGGCGGCCTGCCAGCCCGCCTCCGTCGCGCCCACGATGTCGGAGCGGAGCGCGTCGCCGACATAGAGGAGGTGCTCGGGCGCGACCCCCGCGAGGGCAGCGGCGTGGTCGAAAATGGCGCGGTGCGGCTTCATCACGCCCACCTCCTCGGAGATGACGAGCGCGGTGAGCGCCGCCGCCAGTTCAGGGAAACGCGCCAGCTTGGCCCGCTGCACATCGGCGAAGCCGTTGGTGAGCAGCCCCACCGGCAGGTGCGCGGCCACGCGCCTGAACGCCTTCCACGCCGGCAGCGGTAGCTGCCAGTGCTGTGCGTAGCACGCCATGTAGCAGCGTCCCGCCACTTCGCTCTGTACGGCCGCGCCCAGTTCGTGCAACGTCCGCTCGAAGCGCAGCCGCTTCAACTCGTCCCGCCCGATCTCACCGTGGGCGTAGGCTGTCCACAGCGCGGCATTGTGGCGGCGATAGACGGCGTGCACCTCTTCGAACGGCAGGGCGGACAGCGCCGGCAGCGACTGGCACGTTTCGCGCAGTGCCGCCCGCTCGGCTCCATGGTGGTCGAGCAGGGTGTCGTCGAGGTCGAAATAGACGAACTGGACGGGCGGCGAGCCGGGCATCAGTCGAGTGCCTTGTCGTACATCGCGTAGCGCTTGTCTATGGCGGTGCCGAGGTTGTCGAGGAAGTTGCGCATCCGCGTGTTGCTTTCGAGAATCCAGCTCAGCTCGCACGAGTCGTAGCCTTTGGGCACGCCCCGGTCGATGGTTTCGAGCACGAGCATCCCATCTATGCCGCGCCCCCGGTGCGTTTTGCGGATGCCCATGAGCGGCATCCGCGAGTTGTAGATGGCCCCCGACTTGGCGTAGGCCAGGATTTTGGCCAGCCCCGTCGGCACCAGCCGCCCGTCGCGCACGTGCACGAGGGCCTGGTTGAGATCGGGCAGGAGGACGGAAAAGGCGACGGGCACGCCGTCTTCCTCGGCAAAGAGAAACAGGTCGGGTTCGAGCACCTGCTTGAGGTCGGCGGCGAGTTTCTGCGCCTCCGCTTCGGTGTAAGGCACGAACCCCCAGTTGTCCGACCAGCCGTCGTTGAAGATGTCCATCGCCACGTTCACGTCCTCTTTGAGGCGCTTGGGGTCGAGCTGGCGCAGCGTCAGGCCGGGGTAGCGCCGCCGCACGATGGCCACGCCGCGCCGGAGCTTGTCGGCGTCCATGTACTTTTTGTGGACGTAGTAGGAGAGCATCGTAATGGCCCGCTCGAAGCCGTAGCGTGTCACGAAGCCTTCGTAATAAGGCGCGTTGTACGGCATCAGGATAGAAGGAGGCACGTCGAACCCCTCGACGAGCAGGCCGGCGGTGTCGTTGAGCGACGGACTTGCCGGACCGCGCATCGTGGATAGCCCTTCCTTTCGCAGCCACGCGGCGGCCGCGTCGAACAGCGCTTCGGCTACGTCGTAGCTTTCGACGGTGTCGAAAAAGCCGAAAAAGCCGATGCCGTCCCCGTAGCGCTGGAGGTGCATCCCGTTGCGCACTGCCGCGATGCGTCCCACGACCTCGCCGCGGGCGTCGCGGGCCAGAAACGGCTGGATGTCACCATGCTCGAAAAAGGCGTTTTTGTCTTTGTCGAGCAGGTGGTACACGTCGCGGCGCAAGGGTGGTACCCAGTTGCGGTTGTCGCGGTAGAGCCGGTAGGGAAAGTCCACGAACGCGCGCAGGTCGGACCTGGACGCGACCGGGCGCACGGCGACGGGCAGCACGACGTCGCTGCCGGAGAGGGAGACGTATGGCATTGGGAATAGTCAATTCGTCAATAGTCAATTCTGCAATGTTCAACGATGCCGTGGTGCTTGCCTATTGCCGCATTGCCGAATTGTCCATTTCAAATCACCCCGTGTCGCTTGCCGATTTTCTCGAAGGCGGCCAGGATGAGGTCGAGTTCCTCGTCCGTGTGCGTGGCCATATAGCTCGTCCGCATGAGGGACTGCCCCTGCGGCACGGCGGGCGGCACGACGGCGTTGACGAAGACGCCTTCTTCGAGCAGTTCTTTCCAGAACGTGAAGCACGTCATCATGTCACCCACCACGACGGGGATGATGGGGCTCTGGCTTGTCCACACGTTGAAACCGAGGCTTTCGAAGCCTTTGCGCATGTAATCCGAGATCTGCCACAGCCGCGTCAGGCGTTCGGGCTCAGCTTCGAGGATGTCGAGGCATTTGAGCACGGTGGCGACGTTGGCAGGCGGCATCGAGGCGCTGAAGATGTGCGCCGAGGCCGAGTGGCGGATAAACTCGA
>CBDUBO010000279.1:0-4157 GCA_965365405.1 uncultured Rhodothermales bacterium
CCACGTCCGTCGTCGTCAACGAGGCGTTCGCGCGCGACTTCGGGTGGACGCCGGAGACGGCCGTCGGGCAGACGCTCGACGGGTATTCGGAGCGCTTCACGCCCGTCGTGATCGGCGTGGTGAAGGACTTCCACTTCCGTCCCTTCCGCGAACCCGTCGAACCGCAGCTTTTCCACCAGTTCGCGGACTACCAGCCCTACAAGTTCTTCGTGCGCGTGCAGCCCGGCCAGACGCGCGCCGCGCTCGACGTGCTGCATGCCGCGTGGAAAGAGGCTGCGCCGGAGGTGCCCTTCACGTACAGCTTTCTCGATGCCGACCTCGACCGTTTCTACCGCGCCGAGAGCCGGTTCGCGGGCATCGTCGGCTGGGCGGGCGGACTTTCCATCTTCCTGGCGTGCCTGGGCCTGTTCGGGCTGGCGGCGCTGGCAGCGGTGAACCGCACCAGGGAGGTCGGCATCCGCAAAGCGCTCGGCGCCTCGATGGGCAGCATCGTGCGGCTGCTCACGCGCGACGTGCTGGGGCTGGTGGGGCTGGCCCTCGTGCTGGCGGCCCCGCTGGCGGGCTACCTGATGCACCGCTGGTTGGAGAGCTTCGCCTACCGCGTGCCGCTCCAGTGGTGGCACTTCGCGGTGGCAGGCGCAGTGGCGCTCGTCGTGGCTTTTGGAACAGCCGCCTACCACGCCCTCCGCGCCGCCGCCGCGAGCCCCACCCGCGCCCTCCGCTACGAATAGACCCCACCGTTCCATGCTCAAGAACCACTTCACCATCGCCTTCCGCCGCCTCTTGCGCCATCCGGGCCGAACCGGGCTGCATGTGCTGGGGCTGGGCCTGGGCTTGGCGGCCTGCTTTGTCGTCCTGCTCTACGCGACGCACGAGCTGGGCTACGACCGCTTTCACGAGAACGGCGACCGCCTCTACCAGGTCACGCGTGAGTTCAACATTGGCGAGCGGGTTTTTCGCGCCAACGGCATCGACCGGGAAGAGGTGGCGACGCTGCTGGCGCAGGTGCCCGCGCTGGAAGCGGTCGTCGAGACGGGCACGCAGGAAGGGCTGGTGCGCGTGCCCGAAACGGGCGCGGTCTTCGAGGAAAAAGACGTCCTCTTCGCCACCTCCAACCTGTTCGAGGTGTTCACCTTTCCACTCGTGCGGGGCGACCCGGCAGCGGTACTCGACGCGCCGGACGGTGCCGTGCTGACGGCCTCGCTCGCCAGAAAGCTCTTCGGCACAGCCGACCCCATCGGGCGGACGCTGACCTACGAGCAGGGCGGCTTGCGGGCCGACTCGACGCGGACGGCGTACCGCGTGACCGGCATCGCCGCCGACCCGCCGGGCAACTCGACGCTGCGCTTCGGGCTCGTGCTGGCGGCTCCGCCCTTCGACCCCGATGCCGAGTTCAGCCCCGTCTTTCTCAATGCCGGCTATGCCCTCGTCTCCGCTTCCGCCGACACGTCGGCTTTGCTCGCGGCGCTGGCGGAGACGACGCCTGCGAACGCGCAGGAACCGCCGCAGCGCGTGCGGCTCGCCCCTCTCGCGACCCTCCACCAGCAGGGCCGTGAGGGCGATCCGCAGACGCTCTACTTCTTCGGCACAATGGCCCTCTTCGTGCTCGCCATCGCGTGCATCAACTACACCAACCTGGCCACGGCGCAGGCGGCACAGCGCGGGCGCGAGATCGGCATCCGCAAAACGCTGGGGGCTTCGGGCGCGCTGCTGCGGGGACAGTTTCTGGCGGAAGCCGTGCTGCTCGCGCTCGCCGGCGGCGCGGTGGCCCTGGCGCTGACGCTGGCCGCTCCGGCTGCCTTCGAGCGCTTTTTCGGCGTGACGCTGGCCGCCTCGCCGCGCACCGAGCCCCTGCTCGCCGGCGCGATGCTGGTCCTCGCGCTTGCCACGGGGCTGGCGGCGGGCCTCTACCCGGCGTTCGTGCTGGCGCGGCGGCGGCCCGTCGAGGCCCTTGCCGGGGTGTATAGTGGGCGGGCGCGCGGGCGCGTCCGGCAGGCGCTCGTCGTGGTGCAGTTCGCGCTCGCCATCGGCATGATCGCTGCCACGCTCGTGGTGGACGGGCAGCTCCGCTTCGGCCAGGAAGGAAGCCTCGGCTTCGCCGGCAGCCAGATCGTGACGCTCGACCTGTCGGCCCCGGCCCTTCAGAAGCAGAACGTGGCGCTCCGCGACGCCGTACAGCGCGTACCGGGCGTCCGGCAGGTGGCGCGCGCCTCGGCGGCACCGGGCGGCACGTTCGTCGGCATCTCCGGCAAGCCGGAAGGAGACGACAGCCCCGACCTGCAGGGCGTCATCACGAACATCCTCACGGCCGAACCGGCCTATACCCGTTTGTTCGGGCTGAAAACGCTGGCCGGGCGCGACCTGCGCGACGGCGAAGACCGAACGGCCGTCGTGCTCAACGAGACGGCGGCGCGCGAATACGGCCTGATGACGGGCGACCCGGAAACGGCCATCGGGCAGAAAATCTCGCTCATGGGCACACGCGAGGTCGTCGGGGTGGTGGAGGACTTCGTGTACACGTCGGTGCGCGATGCCATCACCCCCCTCGCGCTCACCCTCCCCACCCCCGACGCCGAAGTGTCGTCCGGCTTCGTGATGGTGGGCAGCGTGCGCGTCCTGGCCGTCGAGCTGGAGGCCGGGCAGGTGCGGCCGGCCCTCGCAGGCATCGAAAGGGCGTGGCAGCGCATCGCCCCCGACTACCCGTTTGCCTACGCTTTCGTGGACGACGCCTTTGCCCAGGCCCTGCAGGCCGAGGCGCGCGTGCGGGCCGTTTTCGGCACGGCGGCGCTGCTGGCGCTGCTGCTGGCCTGCCTGGGCCTGTTCGGGCTGGCAGCGTTTGCTGCCGAGCAGCGCACCAAAGAGATCGGCGTGCGCAAAGTGCTCGGCGCGAGCGTCAAGAGCCTGGTGGCGCTGCTGTCGAGAGACTTCGCCCTGCTCGTCGTGGCCGCCTTTGTCGTGGCTGCACCGCTGACATTCTTTCTGATGCAGCGCTGGCTGGAGCGCTTCGCCTACCGCGTGGACGTGGGCGCGGGCCCCCTGCTCGTGGCAGGTGGAGTCGTGCTGGTGCTGGCGCTTGCGACGGTGAGCTACCACGCCTTGCGCGCCGCGAGGGCCAACCCCACGCAGGCGCTGCGCAGCGAGTAGGCGCTGTCCGGCGGTGGGCGGTGGGTGTGCGGCGGCGGACACCCACTGCGGCTGTTCGCTTTGAAAACGGCCTTCCGCGCACCTGGAACGGCCTTCGCTGCGCACCGCATCGTCTCCGCACGCACCGACATGATTCGCAACTACCTCCTCGTCGCCCTGCGCCACCTGCGCAGGCAGAAAGGCCTCGCCGCCATCAACGTGTTCGGACTCGCCATCGGGCTGGCCGGCGCGCTTCTCGTGGGGCTGTTCATCCGGCAAGAGCTGGCCTTCGACCGCTTCCACGCCCAGCCGGAACAGGTCTTTCGTGTGTGGGGCGAGGAAGACACGCCGCAGGGTGAACACCTCGTCAACACGATCACGCCCTGGGTGCTCGGCCCGACGATGGCGGAAACGCTGCCGGACGTAGCGGCCTTTACGCGCTTCCAGCCCACGGATGGCGCGCTCCGGCGCGGCGACGATGCTTTCGCGCAGACGCTCGCCATCGTCGATCCGGGCTTTCTCGACGTGTTCTCGTTTCCGCTCGTCCGCGGCGCCCGCTCGGCTGCCCTGGCGCAACCGAACACGATCGTGATCACGGACGAGGTGGCCCGCGCCCTTTTCGGCGACGCCGACCCCATCGGGCAAGTGATGACGATGCGGATGCGCGACCGGGAAAGCGACGTGACCGTGACGGGGGTCGTGCACGTCCCGGCGGCGTCGAGCCTGCAATTCGACGTGCTCGTCTCCTTTGCGACCCTGGCAGGACACGAGCGACCGCAGATGTTCGACAACTGGTTTGCCATTTCAGTCGAGACGTGGGTGCGGCTGCGCGAAGGGGCTACGCCGGAGGCCGTCGAGGCCACGCTGAACCCGACTATTGCCAGCCGCAGGGTGGACGAGCGCGCGGGGCCGTACACGGCGCACCTGCAACCCCTGCTCGACGTGCACCTGGACGCGACCCTGCCACAGGGCATCGCCCGGACCCGCGACCCGAAGACGTTCTGGATTCTGGGCCTCATCGCCGGGCTCGTGCT
>CBDUBO010000280.1:0-4156 GCA_965365405.1 uncultured Rhodothermales bacterium
GCGGTTGCTCCGTTTTTAACAGCCTTGTCAATGAACTGGTGGCCGTCGGCCTGCCCGCCGCGGATGGCGACGAAGAGGCTGCCGGGCCGCACGTGGCGGCTGTCGGCCACTACGTGCTCGAAGCCCACGCCCTCGGCACGCGCGGGGCGACCGGCCAGCAGGCCCGCCGCGTCCAGGCGTTCGATAAGGGTGATGAGCTTCATTTTTCGTTGGTGTCAGATCTCGATGTTTGTTGTTTGTAGTAGGGGCGCAATTAATTGCGCCCCTACCCGCCTGCCCCGCACAGGAGGACGGCTTCGCGCGTGAGCGGCTGCCCGGCCGCAGGCGTCTGCTGCCGCACGACGCCCGCGCCTTCGACGCGCACCTGCACACCCAGCAGGGCCAGCCAGTAGCGCGCCTCGCGGGCGCTCAGGCCCACCAGGTCGGGCATCGCAGAAGGCGCCTCGGCAGCGGGCGCGGGCTTGAGCGCGACGCGCGCCCCGGTCGTGACGGCAGTGCCCGATGCCGGAGCCGTCGTGGCGACGGGATAATCGGCGTAGCGCGGGTCGAAGGCGGGGGCGCTGAAACCGGCTTCGCGCAGCCTGTGTGCCGCCACCGCCATGGGCAGTCCTGCCACGGCGGGCACTAGGCGCTCGGCCTGCCGGGGCAGCGGTTCGACGGGCGCGAGGCGGGCGGCGATTTGCGGAAATGTGCCCACCCACCGCTGCGCGACGCGCTGGAAGATGGGAGCCGAGATGTGCCCGCCATAGATGCCCTCGCTGGGCTCGTCCACGACGACGATAAGCGCCACCTGTGGGTCGTCAGCCGGGAAGAAGCCGACGAAGGACGAGCGGTACGCGCCGTTGTAGCCGCCGCCGTCCGCCTTCCGCGCCGTGCCGGTCTTGCCCGCCACGCGGAGTCCGGGGATCTGCGCCCGTTTGGCCGTGCCGCTGTCCACGACGGCTTCGAAGGCGGGGATGAGTTGGGCGGCGGTGCGCGCGCTGAAGGCCCGGCGGACGGAATCCTGCCGCGCTGTCCATAGCGTCCGGCCCGTCACGTCGCGCCGCTCGGCCACCAGATAGGGCTGCACCAGCAGGCCGCCGTTGGCGAGGGCACTGTAGGCGGCAAGCATCTGGAGCGGCGTAACGGCCACTTCGTAGCCGATGCTCATCGAGGTGAGGCTGGTGCCGCTCCACTGCGCCGTCCGCTTGAGGCGTCCCGCCGTTTCGCCGGGCAAATCCACGTACGTGTGCTGGCCGAAGCCGAGCGCGCGGGCGTGCCGGTAAAACTGCTCCGGCTTGAGGCGCGCCGCCACGCGGGCCGTGCCCACGTTGCTCGACTGCGCGATCACCTGGGAGAACGGAATCCGCCCGTGCCCGTGCGTGTCGCGCAGCGTGCGCCCGGCAATGACGGCCCAGCCCTCGCCCGTGTCCACCACCTCGTCCATTTTTACGACGCCTTCTTCGAGCGCTGCCGCGGCGAGGGTGAGCTTGAACGTCGAGCCGGGTTCGATCTGGTCGGTGACGCCGTGGTTGCGCTGGGCGAACTCCGAGAAGCGCCCGGGCGCGTTGGGGTCGTAGGTGGGCGCATTCGCCATCGCCAGGATGGCACCCGTCTTCGGGTTCATGGCGATGGCCGTGGCCCAGCGTCCGCCGGCCTCTTCGAGTCCGCGCGCCAGTTCCTCTTCGAGAATGGATTGCCGCACGAGGTCAATCGTGAGCACGAGCGTTTCGCCGTGCCGGGGCTCGACGATGCTGCCGCCCACGAAGGCCTTGATGCGGCCCTGCCGGTCGCGCTTGACGGCGCGGTGGCCGGCTTCACCTTTGAGAAACGCATCGTACTGAAGCTCCAGCCCGGCCAGGCCGTGCCCGTCGCGCCCGGTGTGGCCCAGCACGTGGGCCGCCATCGGACCGTAGGTGTAGCGCCGCGTGTGCGAAGCGTCGAGCAGCAGGCCGGGTATGCCCAGGCTTTCGACGGCTTCCTTCTGAGACTCCGTCAGGCCCCGGTGCACCATCACATACTGGCGCGAGCGGCGGTTGCGCACGCGCTGCCGGTACGCCTGAGCAGGCGTGCCGGTGAGATCTGACAGTTTATCAAAGAACAGGTCGGCCTTAGCCGAAAAGCCCCGTGCCGTCGGGTCGAGTGCCAGGTCGTAGCGCGCGGCGTTGGTGGCAAGCACCCGCCCGGCGGCGTCCAGCACGGTGCCCCTCAGGGCCGGAATCTCGACGTGGGTGCTGGCCTGGGCCTCGCCCTGGGCGCGCAGCACAGGCGCTTCGCCCAGTTGGAGGTAAAGCACGCGCAGCACCACAAGCGCAGGCAGCAGGCTGACAAGCGTCAGCACCACGTACATGCGGGCTCGGATCTGACTGCGCGGGTCCACGGCGGATGGGGTTGAATGGGTTGATCGAAGGGTTGCGTGTGCGGTGGTTGGATGGTGGGATGCTCTGACGGTCGAGATGGTTGACAGGCCAAACCATCCAGCCCTCCAACCATTTACCTATCTCACTCCTCGATGGCGGGGCCGTAGGCGATGCCTTCTTCGAGCCCCAGCGCCTGCGCCTCCGGGATGATGACGGCAGGGGCCGTGGCGGCGTCGAACGCGCCCTTGACCCGGTTGTACTTGAGGTGCAATCGCAGATTCTCGCGGCGGACGGTTTGCAGTTCGGACAGGATCTCTTGGGTGCGGTACACGTGGCCCACGTAGAGCAGAAACGCGACGGCGGCAGCCACTACGAGGAGCACGAAGCGGCCCATCGAGATGCGGCCCAGCAGCCTTTCGGTGCGGCCCACCTTGCGGGCGAGGGGTTCGCCGCCCAGGTCGCCCCAGCCCGGCAGCCGCCCTGAAGCAACGGGTCGGTGCTGCACGCTCTGGCGCGCCGTTTTACGGGCAGGGGGTGTAGCAGTAGCAGGCATAGGATTCAGGCATCAGGGGCATTCCGCTCGGCCAGCCGGAGGCGGGCGCTGCGGGCACGCGGGTTCTGCGCGGTCTCGGTTTCGTCGGGCTGGATGGGCTGGCGCGTCAGCTCGCGGAAAGGCGCGACGAGGTTGCCGTAGAAGTCGCGCTGGGGCTGGCCGGTGAAGTTGCCGTAGCGCAGAAAGCGCTTGACGCGCCGGTCTTCGAGCGAGTGGTACGCAAGCACGGCCACCCGCCCGCCCACCGCGATGCGGCGCGCCGCCGCTTCGAGCACCTGTTCGAGCGCCTCCAGCTCTGCGTTGACCGCAATTCGGAGCGCCTGGAAAACGCGCACCACCGCCTTGGCCTCCTCTTTCATTGGCACCGCCTTGCGCACGAGCGCGGCCAGCGCCGTCGTCGTCTTCACGGGCCGGTGCTCGACAACGAGGCGGGCGATGCGCCGGGCGCGTGGCTCCTCGCCGTCCCACAAAAGTTGGCGCAGGTTTTCTTCTGACCACGTGTTCACTACATCGGAGGCCGTCAGCCCCTGGCGCGTGTCCATGCGCATGTCCAGCGGCGCATCGTGGCGGAAGCTGAAGCCCCGTGCCCCTGCGTCGAGCTGGTGGGAGGACACGCCGAGGTCGAGCAGCAGCCCGTCCACCTCGCCAATGCCCGCGCTGTCGAGCAGCGCCTCCAGGTCCGCAAATGAGCCGCGGAGCGTCCGAAAACGTCCCGAAGCCGCATCTGCCGCGAGCCGCTGCGTGGCCACGCCGAGCGCCTCGGCGTCCCGGTCTATCCCGACGACCCGGCCTTGCGGCCCGATCCGGTCGAGCAGGGCTGCCGCGTGGCCGCCGCCGCCAAGCGTGGCGTCCACGTACACGCCGTCCGGGCGCGTAACGAGCCCTTCGATCACAGCATTGCAAAGAACAGGTGCGTGGTAAGAGGTGGCGTAGGGCAGCGCCCCTGCGGGTCGCGGCTCCATCACATGCCTCCCATCACGCGCTCGAAAATCTCTTCTGACTCACTCGTGCGTTTGTTGAGGTGGGCTTCAAAGGCATCCGGATTCCACACTTCGATGCATTCGAGCATGCCCACCAGCTTAGCCTTCGCCCCCGGCTCGATCCCCGCCTCGTCGAGAAGGGTGCGCGGCAGCATCACCCGCCCCTGCCCGTCGAGCGTCATCTCCTCGGCGTTGGCGAGCATCAGCCGCAGCGCCACCCGGACTTCGGGCCGGTAGGTGTTCAGCCCCCGCATCTCCTGCTCCTTCACCTCCCACTCGTCGGC
>CBDUBO010000281.1:0-4150 GCA_965365405.1 uncultured Rhodothermales bacterium
CTCGGTGAAGCGCTCGCCCTGTATCCGCACGAAATAGAGCCCACCGGGCAAGTCCACCGCCAGCGTGACTGTCTGGCTCGCTCCTGCCGGACTGAGTTTGAAGTGGTGGATCTCTAAATGAGGTGGGGGCACTGAACCAGGGGCCTGATTTCCCGGGGATCGGCCCGCCAGACTGCGCCTATAATGGCGCATACACAATGGCAAAACCCCTCGCTTCCGTGCTGGAAACGAGGGGTTTTGGTGCCCAAGAGAGGACTCGAACCTCCACGGCCTTACGACCACTACATCCTGAATGTAGCGCGTCTACCATTCCGCCACTTGGGCATTGGTGCGCACGCCGAAACGCGGGCCGCAATAGTACGGCGGTGTGGTAGGTAGGTGCAAGTGTTTCCCTACTGGGGCAGCGGCTTCAACGTCTTTTCGATAACTGGTGAAGCCCCCGTTAAGCAGCATTGAGGCATTGCATCGTCCGGAGGGGGATTGCTATTTTGGCGGCCCGCCTCGAAAAGAGACGGATGCCATTCCTCGGTAGCTCAATGGCAGAGCATTCGGCTGTTAACCGAAGGGTTGTAGGTTCGAATCCTACCCGGGGAGCACAGACCGGCCTTTACGACATCGTAGGGGCCGGTTTTTGCCTTTATGTAAACCTGCCTGTAAGCCTGACTTCGCATCTGCGCGCGGGTTGGTCATATTGCCTTGCCGCTAAACAATGGGGCGATGCAAAAGGTATTGAGCGTTGTAGCCGTAATTGGGGTCGCCTTCCTCCTAAATGGTGAGCGCTTGCGACTGGACCACCGAAGAAGCGTGCTCACCGCGCTTGCCGCCAGGAGTAGTCCAGCCCCTGGTAGCTGAGCGTGTACGGCGTGATGGGGCGCGAGGTGATGCGCCCTGCTGCCGGCCTGCTCCGCGCAGGCGCACTACGCCCACAGGCACGGGCGCTCAGGTGCTCACCCGCTACTTCTTGCCGCCCCCTCTGGGCTTGGTACCGCTGCTCCCCTTGGCCGAACTGCCTCCTTTTTTGGGAGCACCTTTCGCCGCTGGCTTTTTAGTCGCCGAACCGCGCGGCGTGCCCGCTTTAGTCGAAGTCTTAGCCGCGCCGGATTTGGCCGCCGCGCCGCGCCCGCTGCCCTTGCGCGTGCCGCCCGATTTGCCGCCACTCTCTTCCTTGGCCGCAAGTAAGGCCACGGCGTCTTCGAGCGAAATCGTCATCGGGTCCTGCTCCTTGTGCAGCGAGGCGTTTGTCTTGCCGTGCTTCACGTACGGCCCGTAGCGCCCCTCGAACACTTCCACCGGCTGCTCCGTCTTGGGATGCAGGCCCACGACGCGCAGCGACTGGTTTTTGCGCTCCTTTTTGTAGAGCAGTTCGAGGGCCCTTTCCAGCCCTACTTCGAGCACGTCGTCCTCGGCGGCGAGCGAGGCAAAGGTGCTGCCGTGCTGCACGTACGGCCCGAAGCGGCCCAGGCTCGCCTTGATGGGCACGCCCGTGTCCGGATGCACCCCCACGGTGCGGGGGAGGGAGAGCAGTTGGAGCGCGAGCGCGAGCGTCACCTCGCCCGGCCCCAGCGTTTTGGGCAGCGAGGTGCGCTTGGGCTTGCCCTCCTGCTCGTCGTCGCCGAGTTGCACGTAAAAGCCGTACGGCCCCTTGCGCAAGAGCACAGGCTGTTCCATTTCGGGGTGGATGCCCAGCAGGCGGTCGTCGGTGTTGCCCGATTTGAGGATTTCCTCGATGGCCTCGCGCGTCAGGTCGGCGGGGGCGATGTCGTCGGGGACGGTGGCCGTTACGCGCTCACCGCCCTCGGTGCCTTCGGCGTACGGCCCGTAGCGGCCCACGCGCACCGCGTACGGCTCCCACTGCGGCGCGCGCAGCGTCGTGATCTCGCGCGGGTCGATCTCGTCGATGCCTTCGCTGACGCGCCCTTCGAGCCCGTCCTTGCCCCGGTAGAATTTTTTGAGGTAGGGCACGGAGCTGAGGTCGCCCGAGGCGATGCGGTCGAGCGATTCTTCCATCTCAGCGGTAAAGCCCACGTCCACCAGGTTGTCGAATTGCTTTTCCAACAGCTGGTTGACGGCCATCGCCGTGAAGGTGGGCACGAGCGTGAGGCCCTGCTTGCTCACGTAGCCGCGCTCCATGATGGTGTCCATGATGGAGGCGTACGTCGAGGGCCGCCCGATGCCTTCGCCTTCGAGCATCTTGACGAGCGAGGCCTCGGTGTAGCGAGCGGGCGGCTTGGTTTCGTGGCCAAGCGGCTCGACGCCCCGACAGTCCAGCGCGTCGTCCTTTTTGAGCGGCGGAAGCGGCTGGTCGCGGTCTTCGAGCGCCGCTTCGGGATCGTCGCTGCCCTCGACGTAGGCGCGGAAAAAGCCCGGAAACTCGACCGTGCGGCCACTGGCGCGAAACGTCGCCGCCTCGTCGCCCTCGCCCGCCTCGATGCGGGCCGTGACCATGCGAAGCTGGGCGTCGGCCATCTGCGAGGCCACGGTGCGCTTCCAGATGAGGTCGTAGAGGCGGCGGTCGGGGCCGGTCAGCCCCAGCTCGTCGGCGGTGCGCATCTCCTTGCCGGCGGGCCGTATGGCCTCGTGCGCCTCCTGCGCGTTGCGCACCTTGCCCGCGTACTGACGCGGTTTGGGCGGCAGAAACTCGTCGCCGTAGCGCTGCAAGATGGTGCGGCGGCACCCGTCAACGGCTTCCTGCGAAAGCGTCGTCGAGTCCGTACGCATGTAGGTGATGTAGCCCTGCTCGTAGAGCGACTGGGCGATGCGCATCGTCTGGCGCGAGGCAAAGCCCAGCTTGCGGCTGGCCTCCTGCTGGAGCGTGGACGTGATGAAGGGCGCGGCCGGACTGCGCTTCTGCTTTTTCTCCTCCACGTCAGAAACACGCCACCTTTCGCCGGGCAGGCGTTTGGCGAGGGCGCGGGCCTCGGCCTCGCCCAGCAGCAGGAGCTTGTCGGCGCCGACGAGCTTGCCCGTGTCCGGGTCGAAGTCGCGACCCGTGGCTACGCGCTTGCCGCCCACGTGCGTGAGCGTGGCCGAGAAGCCCGCCTCCCCTTTGGCGAGGTCGGCGCGCAGATCCCAGTAGGTCGCGCTCACGAAGGCCAGCCTTTCCAACTCGCGCTGCACGATCACGCGCACGGCCACACTCTGCACGCGCCCCGCCGACAGGCGCGGCTTGACCTTGCGCCACAGCACCGGCGAGACGCTGTAACCCACCAACCGATCCAGAATGCGGCGCGCCTCCTGGGCATCCACCAGGTTCTGGTCAATCTCGCGCGTCTGCTCGACGGCGTGCAAAATGGCCTCGCGCGTGATCTCGTGAAACACCATTCGCTTGACGGGCACGCGCGGGCGCAACACTTCCACCAGGTGCCAGCCGATTGATTCGCCCTCGCGGTCTTCGTCTGTCGCGATGATGAGTTCGTCGGCTTCGGCCAGGGCTTCCTTGAGCTGCTTCACCGTGGCGCGCTTGTCGGCGGGGACAACGTAAAGCGGCTCGAAGTCGTGCTCCACGTCCACGCCCAGGCGGGCCCACTTCTGGTCTCGGGCGCGCTCGGGGATTTCGCCTGCGTTGGAGGGCAGGTCGCGCACGTGTCCCCGGCTCGACTCGATGCGAAACTCCGAGGCAGGCAGGTAGCCCCGGATGGTTTTGGCCTTGGTGGGAGACTCGACGACGACGAGGCGCTTCATGGAATTGCGGATTTCGGATTGCGGATTGCGGGATGGAGAATCCAGCGCGTTCAATCCGCAATCCGAAATCTCAAATCCGCAATCGAAACGGGCCGCTCTACACGCCGGGCCGCCGGGGGCGTTCCTGAGGCTATGTGCGGCTTGCGCGAGAAACCGCCCTTCGGGGCGTCGCGTTTTGGCCTGCCCAAACACCAGTCGCCTGCCGCCTTGACCAGCCCAACCTTAGCAGAAACCACCACATGGACGGCAGAGGAGGCCGAGCAGCATTACCACCTTGGCGCGTGGGGCGGGCGTTATTTCTTCGTCAACGACGAGGGGCACGTGGGGGTGCGCCCGCTGGGCGAGAAAGGCGCGGCGGTAGACCTCTACCACGTCGTCGAGGCGCTGCGCGGCCAGGGCGTGCGCACGCCCTTTCTGGTGCGCTTCCAGGATTTGCTGCACACGCGCGTCGAGCGCCTGCACGAAGCCT
>CBDUBO010000282.1:0-4144 GCA_965365405.1 uncultured Rhodothermales bacterium
TCCCCGCCGGGCAGGTGGAGGTGCGTTACGTGGCCTACGTGCCCGTCGTCCGCGCCCAGAGCGAGCTGACGTGGTCGGCGCGCTTCGAGGACGTGGCCGGCGACGCCGTCTCGGGCGCGCGTGCCCCCGACGTAGTGGCCGACCCGCTCGTGCTGCTGCCCCGTGTGGACGTGCCCACGCTGCGGGCGCAACCCGTCTGGTTCACGCTGCGCGTGCCGGCGGATGCCGCCCCCGGCCGCTACACAGGCACGATCCGCATCGAAGCCGACGCGCACCCGGCCCGCGTGCTATCCCTCGTACTGCACGTCGAAGCGGCCGTGCTGCCCGACCCGGCCGACTTCGCCTTCCACCTCGACGTGTGGATGAACCCCGCCGCCGTCGCCGCCGCGCACGGCGTTGCGCCGTGGTCGGAGGCGCACTGGACGCTGCTGGAGGCCTACCTGCGCGACCTGGCCGGGCGCGGGCAGAAAAAGATCACCACCACAGTGCTCGACAACCCGTGGCCCGTCGCGTGGCGGGGCGGGCAGATGCGGGCGCAGACCTTTACGCCGCACGCGAGCCTGGTAGGCTGGACGCGCCGCGCCGACGGCACGTGGCACTTCGACTTCGACACGTTCGACCGCTACGTAGAGATGGCCCTGCAGGCCGGCGTGGGGCCCTCTATCGGCCTCTACTCCCTTCTCGTCTTCCACGGCCCGCAGCGCTTCACGTACTTCGACGAGGCGCGCGGCGAGGTGGTGTCCGAAGAGACTGCCCTCGGTAGCAGCCGCTGGCACGCCGTCTGGACGGCGTTTCTGCCGCGCCTGCGCGACCACCTGCGCGACAAGGGCTGGCTCGACCAGTCCTACCTCGCCTTCGACGAGCGCGCCGCTGCGGAGATGGAGCGCGTAACGCGCCTCGTCGCCGAGGCGGCCCCCGAGCTTGCCGGTAAAATTCTCATCGCCGGCACCGCCGACGTGAGCCCATACGCCGCCGACCTGTCGCTGCCCTACAGCGCCCTCGCCGACGCCGGAGGGGATGAAGCCGGAGACCAGGCCACGTGCGCCGCGATGCCGCCCGTCGCCGCAGGGCGCGCAGCGGCCGGGCAGCGGACGCTGTTCTACACCGCCGGCACGCCTGCCCACCCCAACACGTTCAGCTTCTCCCCCGCCGTCGAGGCGCGTGTGTTGCCGTGGGTAGCGCTCTGCCACGGCCTCGACGGCTACCTCCGCTGGTCCTACAACGACTGGCCGCCCGACGTGTACCGGCAGCCCTCGTTTTTCTACGTCCAGGGAGACGAGTACCTCGTCTATCCCGGCCCCGACGGGCCGGTGTCGAGCATCCGGTGGGAATTGCTCAAAGACGGCATCGAGGACGTGGCGCTGGCGCGGGCGCTCTACGCCGCCGGACGCCTCGACGCGGCCACCGTGCAGCGCGCCGCCCGCCTGGCGACGCAGACGCCCGACGGACGCCGCAAAGACGCGCGCGACCTCATCCGCGCCCGTCGCCTGCTCACTCCGGAACGATGAACTCCGCGCCCCGCCCCTTCTTTTGCGGACGCCTCGCCGTCGTGGCCCTGCTCGTGTTCGCGACAGGCTGCCGCCTTTCTGGCGTGCGCACGAGTGAGGCGGAGCGGCCCGCGCGGCCCAACGTGATCTACATCCTCGCCGACGACCTGGGCTATGGCGAGCTGGGCGCGTATGGGCAGCAGAAGATCCGCACGCCCCACATAGACCGGCTGGCAGAGGAGGGGATGCGCTTTACGCAGCACTACAGCGGCAGCCCTGTCTGCGCCCCCTCGCGCGCGGCGCTGCTCACCGGGCGGCACACGGGCCACACCCACGTGCGCGACAACTACGAATTCGGCGGCTTCGGGGATGAGGAGGAGGGCGGGCAGCTTCCCCTGCGGCCCGGCACCGAAACCATCGGCACGATGCTGCAACGGCAGGGCTACGCCACCGCCCTCATCGGCAAGTGGGGGCTGGGCGGACCCGGCACGGCAGGCGTGCCCAACCGGCAGGGGTTCGACTATTTCTACGGCTACCTCGACCAGAAGCAGGCGCACAACTACTACCCCACCCACCTGTGGCGCAACACCGTCTGGGACACGCTCGCCAACGCCTACTTCTCGCCCCACCAGCGCCTCGACGCGCCCCCCACCGACCCCGACGGCTACCGCCCTTTCAAGGGCACGGACTACGCCCCCGACCTCATGGCCGCCGAGGTGCTGCGCTACATCCGCGCGCACCGCGAGGGTCCGTTTTTCCTTCTTTTCGCCCCCTCCATCCCGCACGTGGCGCTCCAGGTGCCCGACGAGGCGCTGGAGCCTTATGATTTCAGCGAGACGCCGTACCTGGGGCAGCGTGGCTACCTGCCGCACCCCCGGCCCCGCGCCGCCTACGCTGCCATGATAGGTCGCCTCGATAGCTACGTAGGCCAGATTCACGCCCTGCTCGACTCGCTCGGCCTGGCGCAGAACACCCTCGTGCTTTTTTCGAGCGACAACGGCCCCCACGACGCCGGCGGGGCCGACCCGGCGTTTTTCAACTCGACGGGCGGCCTGCGGGGCCTGAAGACGGAGGTGTACGAGGGCGGCATCCGCGTGCCCTTGATCGCCTGGTGGCCCGGCACCGTGGCAGCGGCCACGACCACCCCTCACGTCTCCGCCTTCTGGGACGTGCTGCCCACGCTGGCCGATGCCACGGGCGCAACGCCGCCCGACCGCCTCGACGGTCTCTCCTTCCTGCCGACGCTGCTGGGCAGAGCGGCGCGGCAGCCGCAGCACGACGCGCTCTACTGGGAGTACCATGGGCGCTGGGACGGTGCGCAGGCCGCGCGCGTGGGGCGCTGGAAAGGCGTGCGGCTGGGCGGCCACACCCACCCCGGCGCGCCCATCGCGCTTTACGATCTGGAGGCCGACCCCGCCGAGCAGCACGATGTGTCCGCCGCCCACCCGGAGGTCGTCCGCCGCATCCGGGCCGTGATGGCGCGGCGCACACCCTCTCCCATTGGCGCGTGGAACTTTCCCGCCACCAACTGACCCGTCTGTCATGCACCTCACCGGCATCGACTGGGCCATCATGGCCGCCTTTTTCGCCCTCTCGCTGGGCATCGGCCTGTCGGTGTCGCGCCGGGCCGGGCAGGACTTCAACAGCTACTTCCTGGGCGGGCGAAATATGCCCTGGTGGCTGCTGGGTGTCTCGATGGTGGCCACCACGTTCTCGACCGACACGCCCAACCTCGTCACCGACATCGTCCGCACGAACGGCACGTTCGGCAACTGGACGTGGTGGGCGTTTCTGCTGACGGGCATGCTCACCGTGTTCGTCTATGCCAAGCTGTGGCGGCGCAGCAGCGTCCTCACCGACGTGGCCTTTTACGAGATCCGCTATTCGGGCCGCCCGGCGGCGTTTCTGCGCCTGTTCCGGGCCGTTTACCTGGGCCTGCTCTTCAACGTGCTCATCATGGCCTCGGTCACGCTCGCGGCCATCAAGATCGGCGGCGTCCTGATCGGGCTCTCGCCGCTCGAAACCGTCGCCATCGCCGCCGCCGTGACGCTCGTCTACAGCGCCCTCGGCGGGCTCACGGGCGTACTCCTGACGGACTTCGTGCAGTTTGCCCTCGCGATGGTCGGCTCCATCTGGGCGGCTGTTTACGTGGTGAACCTGCCCGAGGTGGGGGGCCTCTCGGCCCTGCTCGCCCACGAGCTCGTGGCGGCGTCGATGGCGTTCTGGCCTTCTTTCGAGACGCTCACGTGGCGCGAATTGATGCCGGTGTTTTTCATCCCCCTGGCCGTGCAGTGGTGGGCGGCCTACTACCCCGGTGCCGAGCCCGGCGGCGGCGGCTACCTCGTGCAACGGATGCTGGCCGCGCGCGACGAAAAGCACGCCGTCGGGGCGACGCTGCTCTTCAACGCGATGCACTACGCGCTGCGCCCGTGGCCGTGGATTCTCGTGGCCCTCGCCTCACTCGTCGTCTTCCCAGATCTGGCCGCCCTCGCGGCGCGTTTTCCGCACCTGCCCGCGCACGTCGTGCGCCACGACCTGGCTTACCCGGCCATGCTCACGTACCTGCCGGCGGGCCTGCTGGGGCTCGTGGTGACAAGCCTGGCGGCAGCCTATATGTCCACCATGTCCACGCAGGTCAACTGGGGAGCGTCCATCCT
>CBDUBO010000283.1:0-4142 GCA_965365405.1 uncultured Rhodothermales bacterium
CCCTGCCTGGTCGCCCTCCAAAGCACGCTGCGGGAGGGCGCACCACGGTGCGCCCCTACGGCCTCAATCCAATCATTGAACATCGCCCACTGCCCATTGACGAATTGCCCATTGCTCATTCTTGTCCCCCCTACTCCACCCTGCGGTAATAGACCAGTCTGTGCGCGGGCAGCACGTCCGGATGTAGAATACGGATGAGGTCGGCGAGCACTACGTCCGGCTCCACGACGCCCGTTTCGAAAAAATCGTAGCCCCCACCCGGACTGACGCGCCCGCTGTAGTTGTACACCGCGCCGCGCTGGAAGGCGCTGAAGAGGCGGAAGCGGCTGTCCTGCGCGGCCAGGGCATCGAGCGTGGGCGCGATGCCGGGGTGGAGCCACACGGCGGCCTCCTGGGCGCGCGCCAGCACCGCCTCGGTGTCGAGCGCGAGCGAGCCCGTTTCGTTGGTTTCGGCCCACAGGTACTGCGCGCCGGCATCGGCCAGCAGCGCAGCCATGTAGCTGCCCCCGCCGGGCGCGTGCCAGACGCCCTGGAAAGCCGAGCCCACGAACACGTCCGGGCGCGTAGGCACCGCCGCCGCCTGCTGCGCCAGCGCCCTGTAGCGCTGCGCAATCGCGTCCACGAGCGCGTCCGCCCGCGCGTCGGCTTCGAAAAAGGCGGCCACGAAGCGCAGCCACTCCGCCCGCCCCAGCGGCGTCGGCTCGGCCCAGTCGCCGTCGAGCACGACGGGGATGCCGGCGCTTTCGAGCACCGCTGAAGTCCCACTCTGTCCGCCCAGGCTCGACATCAGCACAAGGTCGGGGTCGAGGGCGGCAACGGTTTCGAGGGCCAGCGCGTCGCCCTCGCCCACCGGCAGCGCCGCGCCACTTGCGAGCCGCGCCCGGACGGCGGGGGTGAACACGAGATCCGCGCTGGCCACGCCCACAACGGCCTGGGACTGCCCCAGCTTGTCGAGCATGGCGAGGTGAGTGGTGGAGAGCGCGACCACGCGCCGCACGGGCGTGCGCACGACGGGCACGCCGCCGTAGCCCGCTGGCACCACCGCGCCACGCGGCACGAGCAAGTAGCGCAGCGTGTCCGTCGCGCCGGGCCACGGGCGCGTCACCTCGGCGAGGGTGAAGCCGCTTCCCCGCAGCAGCCGGAAGCCCGTCGCGTGGGCGTTGGAGATCGCCTCCAGGCTGGGCCGGGCGGGGCCCGACGGAGCGCGGCAGCCGAGCACGAGACTGCCGAGCGCGAAAAAGAGGGCGCAGAGCAACCCGAACAGGGGAAAGGACTCTCTGCTACGATGGGGCTGCGTCACCAGGTCTGGGGCGGGCGAAGGACGGTGCGCAGGATAGGGGCACGCCGTATTCTTGCGCCACGTTTCAATCCCTTTTCGTTCATGCTCCGTCTCGTCGTACTCGCCGCCTGCTGCCTGCTGGCCCTCCCCGCCCGCGCGCAGGAAACCACGGGGCCGATCCGCCTCTACCTGGACTGCCAGAACATCTACGACGGAGCCTGCGACTACGACTATTTCCGTACCGAAGTGGCGTTTGTGGACTACGTGCGCAACCGAGAGGACAGCGACGTGCACGTGATTCTAACGAGCCAGGAGAACGGCAGCGGCGGCGAAACCTACACGCTGCGCTTTATCGGACTGCGGCGCTTTGGCGGCGTCGAGGACGTGCTCGCGGTGGCCACGTCACAGACGGACACGCAGGACGAGCGGCGCGGGGCGCTCGTGCAAGCGCTCAAGGCAGGCCTGGTGCGCTACCTCGCCCGCACCGACGCCCTCGAACGGCTCACCGTCAGCTACGCCGCGCCCGCTTCAGCAGCGGCAGAAACTGCTCCCGAACGCGACCCCTGGAACTACTGGGTTTTCCGCAGCAGCTTGCAGGGGTTTTTCAACGGCGAGCAGCGATACAAATCTGCCTACGTAAGCGGCAGCCTCTCCGCGCAGCGCACCACGGAAGCGTGGAAAACGGAGGGGCGCGTCTTTTACAACCTCAGCCGCGACGAATTCGAGATCGACGACTCGACCACGACGGTGGACCTGACGCGCAGCTACGGCACGCGAAGCTTGCTCGTGCGCAGCCTCGGCGACCACTGGTCGGTTGGGGGGCAGGCCAACAGTTACTTTTCCGACTACGACAACACGGCCCTGAGCCTGCGCGCCGCGCCCGCCGTTGAGTACAGCGTCTTTCCCTACAGCGAATCCACGCGCCGCGCCCTGCGGCTGCTCTACACCGTGGGCGTGACGGCGATTGATTACCAGCAGGAAACCATCTTCTTCAAAACCAGCGAGGTGCTGTTCGATCACGAACTGGAGGCTGGCTTGGAGTACCAGCAGCCGTGGGGCTCGCTCGAACTGTCGCTCGGCGGCACGCAGTACCTGCACGACCTGAGCCGCTACCGCGTGCGGCTCGATGGGGAGGCGGAGGTGCGCCTGGCGCGGGGCCTGTCGCTCCGGTTCAACGGCAACATCTCGCGCATCCGCAACCAGTTGGGCCTGGCCCGCGGCGACGCGAGCGCTGAGGACGTGCTGCTGCGCCGCCGCGCCCTGGGCACCAACTACCGCTACTTCCTTTCGGTGGGCCTGAGCTACACATTCGGCTCCATCTTCAACAACGTCGTCAACCCGCGTTTCGATTAGATCTGGTGATTATCGGCGGAGGGGCTTGTCCCCCGGCGGCTACCTTGCTACTCTGCCGCTCGAAAAACCCACCCCGATTCCCTGTGACCACGCTCGGCATTGACATTGGCGGCTCCGGCATCAAAGGCGCCCTGGTAAACATCGAGAGCGGCGCGCTCGAAACCGACCGCCACCGCATCAAGACGCCCCAGCCGGCCACGACGGAGGCCGTCGCCGAGACGGTGGCCAAAGTCGTGCGCCATTTCGACTGGCAGGGGCCGGTGGGCGCAGCCTTCCCTGCCCGCATCAAGCGCGGCGTCTCGCTCACCGCCTCCAACATCGACAAGGGCTTTATCGGCACCAACGTCGAGGAGCTTTTCGAAAAGGCGACAGGGCAACCCTTCCACGTCCTCAACGACGCCGACGCGGCAGGCGTGGCCGAGATGCGCGTGGGAGCCGGGCAGGGGCGCGACGGCGTCGTGGTGCTCGTCACCGTGGGCACGGGCATCGGCTCGGCCCTCTTCGTGGACGGACGGCTCGTGCCCAACACCGAACTAGGCTGGCTGCGGCTGGGCAAAGGCCAGTTTGCCGAGCCCTACGCCTCCGACCGGGTGCGCAAGGACGAAGACCTGTCGTGGAGAAAATGGGCCGAGCGCTTCCAGGAGTACCTCGAACGCGTCGAGTTTCTCTTTGGACCCGACCTCATCCTCGTCGGCGGTGGCATTTCCAAGCCGGAACGCTGGGAGAAAGTAGCTTCCGACTTCAAAACGACCGCCGAACTGGCCCCCGCGCGGCTGCGCAACGAGGCTGGCATCGTGGGCGCGGCCCTCGTCGCCGCTGACCACGCCCCGGACGCCTGAGGCGCCTTACTTCGCCGGCTGCTCTTTTACGTCCGACTCCGAGGCCGTCAGGCCGATTTCGAGCGAGTCTTCGCCCAGGTAATGGTCGAGGTGGTGGGCGCGGTCTTCGGTTTTGAGGAGGATGCTTTCGAGCAGCTTGCGCGTGCCGAAATCACCCATTTCAAACGCTTGCTCGATGCACGCGCGTAGCGCCACGGCGATGTCGCGCTCGGCGTAGCGATCGTGCAGAAGCGCAGCACGGATACGGTATGTGCCTTCGGGTTCGTGCTGGATGTGCGACAGGCGCGCCTGGTTGACGGGGTCGCTCGTGGGAATGCCGCCCAGCGCCGTCATGCGCTCGGCAATGGCGTCGAGGTGGCGGTGCACCTCTTCGTAGTGCGCTTCCAGAAACTTGTGCAGGTCCATGAACTGCGGTCCTTCCACCAGCCAGTGGTGCTTGTGGTACTGGTGGTAAAGCACCCAGAACGAAGACTGAAGCCGATCCAGATCGGGAATGAGGCCCTCCACCGTCTCGTCGGCCAGCGCGATGGGGTTGTCCTCGATGGTCTTCTGCTCGCGCCACGGCTTGCCGAAGTGATCACCGCGGCGGCGCTTCTTCTCCGATTCGAGCGACCCATTGCCGCCTTCCATGTGGACGTTGTGGTACTCGTGCGCGGCGTCGCCGTTGGACT
>CBDUBO010000284.1:0-4138 GCA_965365405.1 uncultured Rhodothermales bacterium
GCCGTGACGGGCACGGGCAGCGCCGCCTGCGCCTCGTCCATCGAGCCCAGCCGCAGCGTCTTGTCGATGCGGTTGTAGACGAAAAAACTGTCCGGGCGCACCAGAATGCGCGCCGCCTCGATGCCGAAGCCAGGGTGGATGGTGAGGTAGAGCCGTCCGTCGCGCGCCGCCGTCAGCTTCATGCCGAACCGCCCGTTTTGCTGAGGCGAGGTGAGGGCGATGTCGCCCTCGGCGTAAAAGCCCGTCAGGCCGACGGTACCCTCGGCCACGCGGGCACCAATCTGGGCGGCGTTGTGGTTAGGAAACGCATCGGGCAGGCCCGCATCCGGGGCTTCGAACGACGGACGGGACTGCGAGCACGCGGCCAGTGCGATCAGCAGGAAGGGGGCAAAACGACGCATGGGCAGCAGGTTGGATGTGGTCGAGCAACGTGCAGCGCCCGCGTTGTGATGCCGTGTTGGAGGAAAATCAAAAAACGAGCACCTGCACGACGAGGTACAGGAGGGTGGCAAAAAAGCCCACCCACGCGTGTAGCCAGAACAGCAACCCCACCTTCAGCCCCGTTTTCAGGCGCGACTGCCCGTGCACACGGCGCAGCGCCATAAACACGTAAACGGGCACGGCCGCGAGGGCCATGAGCCACACGCCGCTCCACAGCCGGGCAAGAAGGGTGGTGAAGGCGATAAGCAGAAACACCCAGGCGTGGGTATGAAGCGCGAAAACGAGGTGTTCCACGTAATACCGATGGCGGCGCAGGTAGAGCAGCTTCAGTTCGGCGGCAAAGACGGGTACGAGCAGAAACAACAGTAGGGGCACGCGTCCCGCCAACTGGGCTTTAAATGCCTCCCGGTTTCCGAAAATGCGCTCCTTCTGCCGCCGGTACAGGTTGCCGGGCCGTGTCGAGTCTGCGGGTTCGAGGTATGCCCTGAGCGAGTCCAGCCCGGCCTGCACGGCAACGGAATCCGCCGTAGTCACGACGCCTGGTGGCGCAGCGGGCGCTGGGTCGGCGCCGGTGGGGTTGAAGAAGCTTGCGTCGCCGACACGCAGCAGGGCGAGCACGAGAAACAGCAGAAAGCTCGAAAACACGTACAGCCGCATGGGCGGTACAAACGGCGCGCGCCGCCCCTGGGCAAAGGCCACCGTGAGCGCGCCGGGGCGCGTGAACAGGGGCACGAGCGTCCGCGCAAAGCGCCCGTCGAAGGAGAAAAAGTCGCCCAGGAAGTCGTGGGCCAGCTGGCGGAGCGGCACCACGCGGCTGCCGCGCTCCTGGCCGCAGACGTGGCAGAACGGGCCCATGAGCGCCGTGCCGCAGTTGAGGCAGCCCGCAATGGGGCGCCCGGTATGCGGCGGAGGCGAAGGCTGGGGCGTCGGCTCCACTAATCCTCCAGGGGCCAGCCTTTCTGGCCCTCGCCCCACATGAGTTTGCGGCGCAGCGTGTCGAAGTAGGTCTGCGTGAGCAGCTTCACCAGCCGCACCGTGTGCCCGGCGCGGCGCACCACGATGGGCACGTCCTCGGCCTCGAACATCGTGCTCACCCCGTCGGCGGCGACTACGTAGGGGCGGCCCAGGCTGTGCACGCGCATCCTGATCTCGACGCGGTCGGGCAGCACGATGGGGCGCGCGGTAAGCGTGTGCGGCGCAAGCGGGGAGGCTACGATCACGCCGGCGTCCGGGCTGATGATGGGGCCGCCGACGGAGAGCGAGTAGGCCGTCGAACCCGTCGGGGTGGCCAGAATGAGGCCGTCGCCCCAGTAGCTGTTGAGAAAAACGCCGTCCACCTCGGTTTCGATGGTGAGCAAGCCCGCCGCGCCGCTGCGCTCGATGACGATCTCATTGAGCGCCCACGTGGGCGGCATCCACGGGCTGTCGGGCGTCTCCACCTGGAGCAGCACCCGCTCCTCGACGCGGTACGCGCCCCTTTCGAGCGCTTCGATGGCCTCGCGCACGCGCCCCACCTCGATGTCGGCCAGAAAGCCCAGCCGCCCGATGTTGACGCCGAGGATGGGCGGGCCGTGCGCCCCCGCGAGGCGGGCCGTGTGCAGCAGCGTGCCGTCGCCGCCGAAGGAGAGCATCACGTCCGTTTTCTGGAGGTCGTCGCTTTCGTGGGCGGCGCAGACGCTCGGGGGCAACAGGCCCCGCTCGGCCAGCCCCTCCGCGACGGGCACGGCGAGGCAGAACGGCAGCTTTTGCTGCTGGAGCCACCGCGCCAGGTCAGCCACGGGCTCCCAGAGCCGGTTTTTGCCTGTGTTACCGGTGATGCCGTAGGTCAAGGGGCCGTTGGAGGTTGGAGGACGGAGGTGGGCGGGATGGCGGAAAGGTAGCCGCGCAGCGCCCCGGTGGGGAAGTTATACTTCCGTGCGGCCTGCCGCGTCAGGACGGCGGAGGTTGGGGGCATTACGTGTTGCAAAGGGTCGAATGACCGTTCAACATGGACGAACCGCCCATTTCCCTTTCCCCAGTTCCCACGCCTCCATGTCCTCCCACGTCGCCATCATCGGAAACGGCATTGCCGGGGTGACGGCGGCGCGGGTGCTGCGCAAGGCGGACGCCCGCGTGGCAATCACGCTCGTCTCGGACGAGACGGACTACCCGTACGCCCGCACCGCACTCATGTACGTGTTCATGGGCCACGTGCGCTTCGGGGATACCAAACTCTACGAAGACGATTTCTGGCAGCAGAACCGCATCCGACGCGTGCGGGGCCGGGTAGAAGCCATCGAACCGGCGGCGCACCGGCTGCGCCTTACGGGTGGGCAAGCGCTGGACTACGGCAAGTTGCTCGTGGCCACGGGTTCGGAGGCGACGGCCGCCCCGTGGCCCGGGGCCCATCTGGAAGGGGTCCACCAACTCTGGGGCATCGCGGACGTGGAGAAGCTCGACGCGGCGGTAGGCGATGGGCGGGCTGTGCGGCGGGCCGTCGTCATCGGCGGCGGCCTCACGGGCGTCGAACTGGCCGAGATGCTCCACACGCGCGGCGTCGCCGTCACATTTCTGGTGCGCGACGCCCGGTTCATGGGCCGCGCGCTTCCGCCCGAGGAATCCGCCCTCGTGGAAGCAGAGATCGTCCGGCACGGCATTGACCTGCGGCTGGAAACGGAAGCCGCCCGTTTTACCGGAGCAGGGCGGGTGGCAGCGGTGGAGACGACGGACGGCGAGACCATCCCCGCCGACGTGGTAGGCGCGACGGTGGGCGTGCGGCCTAACCTGTCCGCCCTCGCCGGGTCGGGCATCGAGACGGCCAGGGGCGTGCTCGTGGATCGCTACCTGCGAACAAGCGCGCCGGACGTATACGCCGCCGGCGACTGCCTGGAATGGCGCGACCCGGAGGTGGGCCACGCGCCCGTGGAGCAGCTGTGGTACACCGCCCGCCGGCACGGCCTCTACGCCGCGCGCAACCTGCTGGGCGCGGAGGTGCCGTACCGCAGAGGCGTCTTCTTCAACTCGGCCAAGTTTTTCGGCCTGGAGTGGCAGACCTATGGCTACGTGCCCGTGGCCGATGAAAAGGGCTACGCGAGCGTGCTGTGGCAGCAGGGCCGGCAGCTCGTCCGGCTCGTGTACCGCACGGATACCCTCGCGCTCGCGGGCGTGAACGTGATGGGCACGCGCTACCGCGCCGATGTGTGCCAGGCGTGGATCGCCGCGGCCACGCCCTTGCCGCAGGTGGTGGCCGAATTGCCCCGTGCCAACTTCGACCCCGAGTTCCACGCCCGCCCCGAAAAGGCGCTCCAACAGGCCTTCGCCGCCGCGCAGCAGCGCGTCGGGCACACCCCAACCCTGACGCTCACATGACTGCCGAACCGAGCCTGAGCCTTACCGCCCCTTCCACCCATCTGTCTGCTGCCGAGCGCGTGGGCGTGGCCTGCGTCGTCGTGGGCGTGGTGGCGCTGGGCATTGCCCTGACGGGTGCGGGCGCAGCGATTCCCGGCTTGCTGCTCGCGCTCGCCTTCGGCGGCCTGGCGCTGGGCACCCTGCTGCTGCTGCGCCGCTATCTCACAAAACCCGCCGGGGTGGACAACGACGGCGTCTGGCAGTCGTCGCAGACGGGGCGGGGGCTGGTGGGCTGGGCCGTCGCCGTGGCGTTCACGCTTTTCTACTGCCTGCTCTACTGGTGGCCCCAAACGCTGGCCGGACTCGTCGC
>CBDUBO010000285.1:0-4126 GCA_965365405.1 uncultured Rhodothermales bacterium
GCAGCCAGTTCGAAGCGCATCCACACGTGGTGATGGTTGGCAGCCACGAGGCTGGGATCGTCTATGCGCTCGAAGACGCGCTCAATGTCTGTGAGTGTGCTGCGCCCCCCGCCATTCATATAGTGCGGGTTGAAATGCCCGCCTGCCAACACGGCTTCGATGTAGCTGCCCTCGTCGGCTTCTGGAAATTCGGGATAGCGCAGTGACAGCGTGTCGAGGGGCGGACCATTGTGAGCGCGACGGATGTCGCGGGCAGCGCAGGCGATCGAGGACGAGTCCAGCCCCCCGCTCAACTCAGCCGCGACGGCGTCCGTCCCACGCAGCCGCCGCTCGATGGCGGTCATGAAACGGGCGCGCAGCTCTTCAGCATAAGCAGCATCGTTCGGGGCCTGCCAGTCGTCGCCTGCCTCGGGTGCCCAGTAGCGGCTGAACTGGAGGCCACGTGCAGACAGGGTGAACGTGTGCCCGGCCGGAACGCCCCGGATGCCCTCGAACATTGTGCGTGCCGCGTCGGTGTCGGCCATCTGAATGGCCTCAACCAACCGCACCTCGTCGAGCTTTTTGGGGATGTCCGACCATTGCCAGAACCCTTTGATCTCGGAGCTGAAAGCGAAATGACGGCCCGGCGCGTGGTGGTAAAACAAAGACCGGACGCCAAAATGGTCGCGTGCACCAAAAAGCCGCTGTTCCCGAGCATCCCAGAGCACGAAGGCAAAGTCGCCGCGCAGGTGCAGGCAGCAGTCGCTTCCCCACCGCCGGTAAGCGGCCAGCAGCAGCGGGCCGTCCTGGTCAGGCGGAACGGGCGTGTCCAGCAGACTCGCCAGTTCGTCGCGGTTGTCCAGCCGCGCGTCCGCCACGAGGGCGATGCCGGCGTCTTCGCTCACAAAGGGATAGACAGTGCGGTCGGCGAGGGATAAAGCCGCGTGGCCTGCGCCTACGTTTCCCTTTATCCAGAGTCTTTTACTGCCAGGCCCGCGGTTGTGCTGCACTTCCAGCATCCGCCGAAGAGGGCCCTCCTCCACCGGACGACCGTCGAGGTTGACGCGGCCTGCCAGTGCGCTCATGCAGCTACGGCGTTCGGCTGTACTACCCGTTCGAGTATGGCGGCGATGCGCTCGGCAGCCTTACCGTCCCACAGCGGAGGCACCCGGCCTTGCGCGCCGCTCTGCAGCAGCGCCTCGACGCGTGCCTCGACGGCCGGCGGGTCGAGATCCATCAGTTCGTTCGTGCCCATCGTGATCGTGATGGGGCGCTCGGTGCTGGGCCGCAGTGTAATGCAGGGTACCTGCAAATACGTCGTCTCCTCCTGCACCCCGCCGGAATCCGTGACGACGACGGCGGCGTGCTCCATCAGGCGCAGAAATTCGAGGTAGCCCTGGGGCTCCAGCAGGTGCATTCGCGGGATGGCGTCGAAACGCTCTTGGAGGCCCGTTTCGGCCAGGCGGTTGCGCGTGCGCGGGTGCAGGGGCAACACAACGGGCACGTGCGCTGCCAGCTTTTCTACCAGTTCCACCATGCGCCGCAGCCCGTCCTCGTGATCCACGTTCGAGGGGCGGTGCATCGTCATCAGGACGTAGCGCTCGCCCGCGATGCCTACCTCCTGTAAGATCGGACTCGAAGCAGCTTTCTCCCGAAAGTGCACGAGCGCGTCAATCATGCAGTTGCCGACGAAGAACACCTTCTCGTCCGGCACGCCCTCGTGCTTGAGGTTGTCCAAACCGCTCTGCTCGGTCACGAACAGGAAGTCGGAGATGCGGTCGGTGAGGATGCGGTTGACTTCCTCAGGCATCGTCATGTCACCCGACCGCAGGCCGGCCTCGACGTGTGCCACGGGGATGTGCTCTTTGGCCGCCACGAGGCTACACGCCAGTGTCGAGTTCACGTCCCCCACGACGAGCACCAAATCGGGCCTTTCGATCTTGAGCGTTTCCTCGAAGGCGAGCATGATGCGCGCCGTTTGCTGGGTGTGCGTGCCCCCCCCAATGCCCAGGTACACGTGCGGCTCCGGCATTTCGAGCTGGCGAAAAAAGATGTCGCTCATGCGGGCATCGTAGTGCTGCCCGGTGTGCACGATGCGCGAGGTAAAACCGCCGTGGGCCTCGAAAGCCCGGTGCAGCGGAGCCACCTTCATGAAGTTGGGCCGCGCCCCGACGACGTTGAGGATTTTCATGCCAAATGGAAAAGTGGATTCAAGATACAGTGGCGAGCGTCGGCGCGGGGGCGGGCGTCCGCCCCTCGCTCACATCGGTCAGGATGCGCCAGTAGTCGCGCGCGAGGTCTTTGCGGTCGTGATGTGCCCGCACGTACCGGTGCCCGTCGTCGCCCAGCTTCTGATAGAGGGCCGGATCGTTTTTGAGCTTTTGCACAGCCGCCACGAGCGCGTCGGCATCCTCGGACGGAATGCACAGGCCGCCGCCTGATTCTTCGACGAGTTCGCGCGCTTCGCCCTGCACGCCCAGCACGATGGGCTTTTTGAGCATCATCGCGTCGAACAGTTTGGAGGGCAGCACGGTGCGGAAGACGGGCGTGTCGCGCAGGTGCACCACGCTCACGTCCGCGGCGGCCAGAAACGCCTGCGCGACGGCGCGCGGCTGCTTGTCGAGCAGGCGAAAGTTGGACAGACCCAGTTCGGCGGCACGCGTGGCCAGGGCCTCGCGCTCGGCTCCCGTCCCCATCACGGCGAAAACGATGTCGGGGTCGGGGCAGCGCCGGGCGGCTTCGAGCAAAATGTCGGCGCGGTGCGCCATGCCGATGGTGCCGATGTAGGCCGCCACGAACTTGCCTTCCATCCCCTCGGCCCGCATCAGCGCCTGCGCCGCAGCGGGATCGGGCCGGTCAGCCTCGAAAGCATCGAGGTCGGCGCCGTTCTTGACGATGGAAATTTTCGATGGCGGGATGCCCTTGCCCACGATGTGGTCTTTAAAGGCGTGGGTGACGACGACGATGTGGTCGCTGTTTTCGTAGAGAAAGCGCTCCACACGCTTGAACGCCCGGATGGCAGCACTGTCGCGCAGGGCTCCGACGGCGAGGATGGAATCGGGCCAGAGGTCGCGCACTTCGAGCACGAAGGGCACGCCCAGCCGCCGCGCGAGGGCGTAGCCGCCGAGGGCGCAGAAAAACTGGGGCGACGTGGCCGCGATCACGTCCGGCTTCTGCTTTACGCGCTTGCCCCAGAGTGCCGCCGCTGCGCCGAAGGAAATGTAGCTGAGGGTGCGCTTGAGCGTGCCCTTGTTCTCGGCCACATACATGGGCACCCGCGTCACGCTGATGTTCTCCTCGCGCGTTTGCCCGAAACGGTTGCGAAAGCCGCTGTAGATACGCCCTTCGGGAAAGTTCGGATTACTCACCAGCACCTCGACGCTGCCCCCATCGGCGACCCAGGTGCGGGCGTGCTCGTAGAGGCGCGTAGCAGGTGGTGTGACCTCGGGCGGGTAGTAGTTGCTGACGAAAAGCAGATGCATGGACGAGGGGGTAAGCTGCCGCGGGCAGCCTGTATTACTGCTGCGCCCGCGCCCACGCGGCGGGTGCAAAGCCCGTTCCCGTATCAGTCTGAGAACGTCACGCGCGCGGCCGTCGAGGCGTACACGCGGTAGGCCCGTCCCGGCTCGAACGTTATCAGCGTGTTGTTCTGCGCGCCCGTCTCAAACAGGCGGCCGGCGTCGTCTTCGACGCGGCGCACGACACCCGGAACGGCCTCGACAAACGCCTGCACGCTGCCCGGCTTGGTGCGGGCGTAGGGTACCAGGTTCCAGCCGGGCTCCAGCTCCACCCACTGCATATTGAGCGGACGCCCCACGAGCACGATCTCAGCCGGATCGTCGGCCAGCACGCGGTAGGCCAGCGCCGGGTCCCAGACGGTGATTTCGCGGATGTCGTAGCGCGTGCTGTACACCTCGTCCTGCGGGTTCTTGACGAGTGCGACAGCCGTGTGCTGCCCCAGAATGGAGTCCGGCGAGACGTTGCCAGGGTCGACGTGAAAGCCTACCATGTTCCAGCCGCGCTTGAGCTGGATCGTCTGCTGCGCTGTGTTGATGCTGTCACCTGGCGTCGGATCACCCGGCGGTGGCGTCGGATCACCCGGCGGTGGCGTCGGATCACCCGGCGGTGGCGTCGGATCACCCGGCGG